>JBGTCB010000188.1:0-5472 GCA_041748995.1 Saprospiraceae bacterium
TTAAATCCACTACATCACCATTAACCTGGGTCAGCTTTATGCCACCCATATAATAGTTAACCGCACTAAATGTCATCGTGGTACCATTGACTTGATATTCCCTTTCAAACTGCAGGGTTTCTCCATCGACATTGAAATCCAGGTTAAATTTTAAATAAGCCTCGGTCGGTTCTTCCGTATCTTTCTTACAGCCCACAATGATCAAGGCTGTCAATATCACTACCCAAAATCCATTAAATATTTTCATGTTTATGTTTTTAAATTAGAGGTGTCTTGTTTTATAAAGGTGCTTTAATGGTAACCGCTTTTTCCAGGTTATTACTGAGTTCGACTAAAGCTTCTATCTGAGATAAACTGTGGATCTGCGGATTTGTTCGAATATCATAAATGGTATTTTGCATAAAGATCCTTGCCAGATCAATCTGAATGGTAATGTCCAGGCTGTTTTGAGGGATAAAAAGAGTCATGGGTTTCATGACTTGATCAGCACCGAGATGCAGGGCTACACCAGTTTCGGCCATCCCGTCGTCATCCAAATCAATCCATCCTTCGATTTTAACAAAAATATAGCTACTCCAGGCAAGCCAATGCTCTCCCGGCATGGCCAGTGGATGCCCCGATGGGTAATCAGCCGGCAATGTTCTGTTCTGTTCTGGTGTCAGGCCAATATTGAAGTGGATTTGCTCTACAGACTGAAGGCCGGTTTTCCCTTTAAAAATGGTAAAGCCCTCCAGGGACCTATCGCTATTCCTTAATGTTTCTGTCAGATTGATGAGACGCACTTCCTCCAATAACCGGGTTTCATTACCAGACTGCAGGGTGATATCTGACAGATAAGTTGAAAATTTAGTCAAAATGAAAGTCTTCCCATCCGGGTAGTCATATTCTTGTTGAGTGATCATCGGCTCACCATTGTACAACAACTGCATCCTGATCACAGCTTCTGTGGCGTCCTCTTTACGGCAACTCACGATTGCCAGACCTAAGATCAAATAGAATACTTTGTATGTGTGTGCCATTCTTCTGTTGCCTTATATAACGTGCAAAGCCGCTGCATATATATCTGGGCACCTCTATCAACCCCGTTCATGGTAAAAACAATTTTCTTCGAAAATCTATTCAATAAATATGCTGCGCCATACTTCGTTGATCGTCAGTCAGATAGCTACGGCTATCTTCCTTCCTCCAGCCTTGTCTGGCTTGCATCTTATTGAATTTTTACTCATTCAGAGGTAAATAGAGGTGCCCTCTGTTAACGTTCGATTTATGTAGATGGTGCCGGAGAAGTGGTGATGTGGATCACAAGGAAATATTGTTGGCGATATCGAATGATATCGAAGACGTAAATTCTTGTCCCTGGTGTGGAGCGAGGCGACGGAAGTTGTAATGTCGTAACTAACTGAAAATCAACACAGTTAGAAAACGACGTACATCAAGTCAAGGAGAGTATTCAACGAATGAGGGGGTGACTGAAGCAATTCCGAATGACCAATTTATTCTATGCCAGGATCCCTTTCACCACCTCACCATGCACATCCGTCAACCGGTAATCTCTTCCCTGGAAGCGGTAGGTTAACTTTTCATGATCAAGACCCAATAGATGTAAAATGGTAGCTTGCAGATCATGAATATGAACCCGGTCACGAATACCGGAAAATCCGATTTCATCCGTTTCACCCAAAGTCATTCCATTTTTAATACCACCTCCGGCCATCCAGATGGTAAAAGCTTCGCTATTGTGATCCCTTCCGAAAAAACTCTTGCCGGTACGGGCTTCCATCATTGGGGTGCGTCCAAATTCGCCACCCCACACCACCAGGGTTTCATCCAGTAGTCCCCGCTGTTTCAGATCAATAATCAAAGCAGACATGGCCTGATCGACATAACCGCAGCTATCCCGCAATCCCTGATCGACACCATTTCCGGGGCTGGCTCCATGGGTGTCCCAACCCTGATCATACAGCTGAACAAACCGCACTCCTTTTTCGACGAGCCGGCGAGCCAAAAGGCAATTATTGGCGAAAGTATTTTCACCCGGTGTAACTCCGTAGAGTTGCCTGATGTATTCCGGTTCAGAATCAATTTGCATGACATCCGGTACCGATGTCTGCATTTTAAACGCCAGTTCATACTGTGAAATTCGGGTCAATATTTCCGGATCCGCTACCGATTCATATTCCAATTGATTTATTTTATTAATAATATCAATGGATTTCTTTCGGAGTCCGGCATCGATACCTGGAGGATTTTCCAAATTTAAAACCGGTTCGCCCCTGGAATTGCATTGCACTCCCTGATGCACCGTGGGCAGAAAGCCACTTCCCCATATCCTTTTTCCGGCGGAAGTGCCTCCCCTGGATAGCAACACGATAAATCCTGGCAGTTCATTATTGGGTGTGCCCAGGCCATAAGTGACCCAGCTACCCATACAGGGTCTACCCGTTCGTGGTGATCCGGTTTGCATATAAAATTGCGCCGGTGCATGATTAAATTCATTGGTATACATCGATTTGATGAAACAAACCTCATCGGCGATTTGGGAAAATTGAGGCAGGTAGTCAGAGATCCAGGCACCCGATTTTCCATGTTGTTGGAAAACCGATTGGGGTCCCAGCATTTTTGGTAGACCCCGGATAAAAGCAAAGCGTTTACCTTCCAATAGCGACTCCGGGCAATCCTGGCCATCCAGTTTATGCAGCAATGGTTTATAGTCAAATAGTTCCAATTGAGATGGTGCTCCCGCCATATGTAAATAAATGACGTGTTTGGCTTTGGGATTAAAATGAGGAAGGTTTGAACCCGGGTTCTCCATACTATTCCCCAATAATCTATTTTGATTCAGGAGAGACCCTACCGTAAGCGCGCCTATTCCGGAAATACACTTTTGCAGAAAATGTCTGCGGGTATTATAATGCGCTTTTTCAAACTGAGCTTCCTTCCAAATATTCATCAATCGGGACAGTTTTAATTTTTTACAATAAATTCATCTAAATTGAATAATGTATTTGCAACCAAAGTTAATGCTGCCAATTCGCTCTTTTTCTCCCTTGCCTCACCGGTTTCTTCTATTAAATCAGGAGTGATTTTACCGGACAGGTATTCTTCAAAACTTTCTTCATAGAGTTGAGTCAGTAAAGTAAGCTTGTCCTCACTTATTTTACGGAAGGTAACAAGCTGATATCCTAGTTCAATTTTTTCCTTGACAATACTTTTTTCATCCATCCGCTTTGCCAATTCAAAAGAAGCTTTTAAATAAGTTTCGTCATTAAGCAGGTTTAAAGCCTGCAAAGGGGTATTTGTTCTGATTCGTCTGGAGGTACAGGTAGTTCGGTCAGGACTATCAAACGTCATCAGATTAGCGAAAGGGTCCGTGCGTTTCCAGAAAATATAAAGACTTCTGCGAAATTGGTTTTCTTCACCCGTAATGGCCCATCCCGGAATAAAAGCCGGGGGAAAATTTAATTCAGGAATGATGACACTGGGACCACCAATATCCCGGTTTAATAACCCACTGACGGTAAGAATCTGATCACGAATTTGTTCGGAAGAAAGTCTCACTCTTGTTCCGCGTGATAGCCATCTGTTGTCGGGATCCAATTCTAATTTCAAAGAATCTATTTCACTGGATTGGCGATAAGTAGCTGACATGATGATGTCCCGGATCAGCGGTTTTAAACGCCATTGATAATCCTTCATTAATTTGTTGGCCAACCAGTCTAATAATTCGGGATGGGTGGGCATATCACCCTGGGTACCAAATTCTTCCATGGTTTCGATAATACCCCGGCCAAATATTTGCTCCCAAATCCGGTTTACAATGACCCGCGCTGTGAGAGGATTATTCTGATCGACCAACCATTGGGCAAATTCCAATCTGTCTGCTGCATTGTTTTCTTCGGCTGTCTGAAAAATAGCCGGTAGGGCAGCCTGAACTTCAACCGTGGGTACCAACCAACTACCCCGGTCGAACAAATAGGTTTTTCTTGACTTCTCCCGGGGTAATTCGCGGATTACCGGTGTAGTTGTAGCCGGTATGTCTACCAGATCACTAAGTTTTTTTTCAATTTCCCGGCCATGATTTAAATAGGAAGCACTTTTTTCATAGTACCTGATTTTATCCAGATAAAATAAATGCTGGATGTATGTATCACCAACCCAAAATCGAAAATACAGATCGTGAAGCCCTTTCATAGGAACCGTATTTGTGGTAAATTCTTTAAGCAGATTTTTATCAGGAGGTTTATTACCTTGCCAACCATTCCACTGCCCGGTTTTTGTTATTTTGACTTCACCAATTTTACTTCCGTTAAGCGAGTCAAGATGTATCGAAACTGACCCTGCATAGGCTAATTCCGTCGCAGCCAGAAATCCGATTTTTTCTACATTTGAAAGGTCTACCTGTTCAAATTTAATCCATGAACTATCCTGGATCTGCCAGAGCATATCCATTTCCGGCCAGATGATTTCAATAAACGGACTGGAGGCAATAAAATCTTCCGCTTCTACGATGCGGAATTGCAAATTCTTGAAAATATCCCCTTTTTGATCGGATAAGGATCCTTCTTTTGGAGGAAGATCTTTTGCCGGAATATTTTCATAAAACCAATCAATGATTTCTGCTACTTTTTTTTCATTTTCAGGTGTATAGGTAAGCAGTTTCGGATTTTCATTATAGTTGTCCCGATCCTCCGCATTATTAAAATAGGCCATTGATTGATAAAAGTCCTCATGTCTGAAAGGATCATAGGGATGACTGTGGCATTGTACGCAAGCCATAGTCGTGGCTTGCCAGACTTCATAAGTAGTGCTGACACGTTCGATGACACTGGCAACCCGGAATTCTTCATCATCGGTCCCTCCTTCATCATTGGAGATCGAATTGCGGTGAAAGGCAGTAGCAACCAATTGGTCTTCCGTGGCCTTGGGCAGTAAATCACCAGCCAGCTGTTCGATCGTAAATTCATCAAAAGATTTATCCGTGTTTAAGGAGTTAATCACGTAATCCCGGTATTTCCAGATTTGCCGATTTTGGTCTTTTTCATAGCCTTTGGTGTCGGCATAGCGTGCGAGATCAAGCCACATCGATCCCCAGCGTTCTCCAAAATGAGGAGAGGCTATCAGCCGGTCCACCATTTTTTTATAAGCATCCGGATGATCATCATTGAGATATGCCTGTGCCTCCGAAAAGGTAGGAGGAAGACCAATTAAATCGAGAAATGCGCGACGCAACAAGGTGGATTTATCGGCTTCCTTTGCAGGGGATAAACCGAGTTGATCTAATTTTGAATTGACAAATTGATCGATCTCATTGCGGGCAAAGTCATTTTGTGCTATGGGAGGAGGTTCGATATCATCTGCAGGAGGAAGGTAGGCCCAATGTTTCTCCCATTTTGCTCCTTCGTCGATCCATCGTGCAATGAGGTCAATCTCGGATTCGCTGAGGGGAGGTTTTTCATAGGGCATACGGAATTC
>JBGTCB010000189.1:0-11152 GCA_041748995.1 Saprospiraceae bacterium
GGCGATCTATCGCTGAAGGCCAATGTGGGTACTTTCATTAATCCAAGTCAAATGACCATTATCGATTTAAATCATTTTCCAGGCAACCGGACCTCTCTCAGACCTCAAGATGCTGTAGGAAGTTTTCGGCTACTGGATTATTACCAGTTTAGCACCCAATCCGCCTATGCTGCGATTTACGCGCATTATCAGTTCAGAAAATTGTTAATTACCCGGATACCCCGGGTAAGACAGTTTGGCCTTAAAGAAGCGGTCTTTGTGAATATCCTGGAAACGAAAGGTGCCCGGCACTATGTAGAAATCGGTTATGGTGTCAACTATATTTTCCGAATTCTTCGGTTGGAAGGGGTGGCTAGTTTTCTGGATGGAAAATATCAGGATTGGGGTATCCGGATAGGGATTGCAACTAATCTGGAAGGTCTCTTTAATTTTTAATTTGATTCAAAGTAAGCTATCTTAATTGACACCATTGGAAGCCAAATGATTAAAAATATATACAGTCAGTATTTATTAATTTGCCTGGTCAGCATTACTTGGGCCTGCGGTCCTTCATCAACGAACAAATCACTGGAAAACTCTTCTGAAATCTCCATTCACACGGATTTTGAAGGCGGGAGCCTCGGAACCATAGAGCAGCTGTCCAATACCCATTGGCGCTGTGGTCTGGCAGGTGAATCGGATTGGCAAAACCGTAACCGGCAGGCCAGCTGGTATTATTTCCGGGTTGACGGGGCTAAAGGACGAGACATTACTGTTGAACTGACCGATCTGTTGGGAGAATACAACTACCGGTCCGGTACTCATGCCGTTACGGCACAGACACGTCCGGTCATCAGTTATGATCAGAAATCCTGGAGACATCTCGGTGACAATGAAGTCAGCTGGATTGGAGAAACGGTAGAATTGCACCTTCATTTCCAGCCAGAGGAAGACAGCATCTGGATTGCCCATCAACCACCCTATACGAACCAGAATCTCGAGCTACTCCTGGATCAGCTCATCGCTCATAAACATTTGACACAGGAGGTTATCGGCAAGACACCGGAGGGTAGGGATATGGTCCTGCTTACAGTATCTAACGATGAAATTTCATTAGTGGATAAGAAAACCATCTGGATCATGGCTCGTCAGCATGCGTGGGAATCCGGCACATCCTGGGTTATGGAAGGAATACTCCGGTATCTGACAGAGAGCCAGGAAGGAGCAGGTTTGCTTAATGCCTTCGTTTTTAAGCTTATCCCGATGGCCGATCCCGACGGAGTAGCCAGAGGTGGGGCTCGTTTCAATCAATATGGCCATGATTTAAATCGCAATTGGGATCTGGTAAAACCAGAGGACATGCCGGAAATTGCCAGCCAGAAAAAAGCTTTCAGCGAGTGGGTAGCAACCAACAAGCGAGTTGATTTTTTCCTGACCATCCACAACACCGAATCAAGCGACTATCTCCAGGGCCCGGATCTGAGGATCGGAAAACTAGTCTGGGAAAACCTGGTGGCAAGTACTTCGTTCGATTCGCAGGAAGGCCTCCGGAAAATTCGTGGACAATCGGATCCCGGTCGTATGACCATCAATGAAAATCTCTGGTCGGAATTTCAAACACCGGCTTATTTGATGGAACTGAAGGTAGAACATGTAGACAAGATCCATCGGAGAAGATTAATCCCGGAATGGCTGGAACTGGGAAAAGCTATTACAAAGGCTATCACCGTAGCCTGTCAGGCTCACTGACAGAGTTCAGTCTCATGAAATAAGTAGGTCTTTATCCCAATCATTTGTTGGATAATCGAAAAATTCATCATTTTTTTTGGATTTTTCTTTCAAAAAGTGCAAATCATAAACATCTGATTATCAAATATATATTCGACAACAAACGACAACAAACGCTTTTATCCATTTACAAACGAAACTAAACATTTAATAACCGACTCTCCGGAAGGTGACTCTGCAACTTTGCTTCATCGATACCGATCGACGAAATAAATTAATCAATTAGTTAATCTTTAAATTTCTAAAATCATGAAAAATCTAATTAACAGAGTACAGCTTATCGGTCATCTTGGAAAAGACGTGGAGACCTTTGAATTTAGTGAAGGTAAAAAAGTAGCAAAAGTAACTTTAGCAACCAGTGAGAGTTTTTATAATAAAAATGGTGACCGGGTGGAAAATACCGACTGGCACAACCTGGTTGCCTGGGGTAAGACCGCTGAATTGATGGCAAATCTGGGAACCAAAGGGGCTAAAATTGCCGTGAGTGGCAAGATCACTAATCGCAGTTATGAAGACAAAACAGGTGTTAAGAAATATGTGACAGAGGTGGTGGTTGATGAGTTTATGATGATGACTCCGAAGTCAAAGGTCCCCTTCTAAATCATGCCTCGTCAACTATTCAGATTTAAACCTTAACGATAGTGGTGGCTGGATTTCCGGTCACCACTACTTTTTTAATGCTAATAATGCTGGCACAACGTCAGTCATGTCAAACTGTGTTTTGCAGACCAACATCGGGTCAGTGGCTTACTGACAAAGTCAAATACACAAATGGCATCAGACTGACGCAATTGAAAGTTGACACATAATGAGCATAATAGCTGGGTGATCCACCTGGTATGGTCAGGAAAAAATGGAGATGTTCGCCTGACGGGAATACAGCTGTTAAAAACTCTATCCATAGCGTGCATCGGTGTAAGAATCACCCTGCTTTTGCCTTTATCTCGAGACAAATTATTACTTTTGCACCTCCTTTTGAAGAGGATCATCATTAAATCAAAAAAAACAACTTAAAATATGTCAAAGAAAGTAGCAATTAATGGTTTCGGCCGTATTGGTAGGTTAACCTTTAGAAATTTATTGACCAGACCGGATGTAGAGGTAGTGGCTATCAATGACCTGACGGACAATGCTACCCTGGCGCATCTGTTAAAATATGATTCATCGCAAGGTAAATTTGATGGCACCGTAGAATCAACAGATGACTACCTGATCGTAAATGGTAGAAAAATTCATGCCTCGGCCGAACGCAATCCTGCCAATCTGCCCTGGAAAGATCTGGGAATTGATGTGGTACTGGAATGCACCGGTATCTTCCTTGCAGCCGATAAAGCAGCTTTACATCTTGAAGCAGGTGCTAAACGGGTGGTTCTTTCTGCTCCCGGTAAAGGTGCCGGCATTAAGACCATCGTATTAGGTGTCAACGAAGAGGATATCGACATAGAACAAAAGATATTTTCAAATGCCAGTTGTACGACCAACTGCTTCGCACCGGTGGTGAAATTACTTAATGATAACTGGGGAATTAATTTCGGAAGCATGACTACGACGCATGCTTATACATCTGACCAAAACATTCAGGACAGTCCTCATAAAGATCTCAGAAGAGCACGGGCAGCTGCGGTAAACATCGTTCCAACTTCCACCGGAGCAGCCAAAGCAATCGGTGAAGTGGTACCGGAAGTAGCCGGAAAAATCAGTGCGATTGCTCTTCGGGTACCCGTAGTATCGGGTTCTTTGATTGAAGTAAATGTGCTGGTAGAAAAAAATACGACAGTAGATGAAATCAATCAGGTCTTTAAGACCGCTTCAGAAGGCCGAATGATAGGAGTACTGGAATATTGTACCGATGAAATCGTTTCATCCGATATTCTCCAGAATACCCATTCATCCATCTTCGATTCTCTGATGACCGAAGTTATGGGAGGTAATTTTATAAAAGTAGTGAGCTGGTACGATAATGAGGCCGGATACTCAGCCCGACTGTCTGATTTGACTGTCATGATTTGTAAAATGCTCTAGGAGATTATAATCGGATACTGTTTACAGCAGAATCATAGAACATCAGTTTAAGGTATAAAAAGGGGTTGGCACAAGCCGACCCTTTTTTTCAATGAGGGACTATTAATTGGAGTTTTGTAATGAAAGGACACATGGGATTTATGGGAATCCGTATTTGTAGCAATTCCGGCTTGCTATAATCAAATCAATAGCCCCGGTTTAGAGGTCTGCTCTTTTACCTTACAAACAATCTATTTCTCATCCAGAAAATCATACACTGCCTGCAGCATTCTTGGCCGGATGCCTAAGCTGAACAATTGACTACTGGCCCGGGTCGGATGGACACGATTGGTAAATAAGATAAAAACCGTTTCGTAGACCGGATCGATCCAATAATAGGTGCCTGTATATCCGGTATGGCCAAAACTCCCCGGGCTGGCAGATTTGGCTACATAACTGGCTCCATCTCTGTACTCTAACAATGGTTTATCGAATCCGAGAGCCCGGCGGTTTCCCTGTTCCTTAAACTGATAGCGGGTAAATTCAGCAACCGTCTCCGGGCTAAAATACTGTTCCCCTCCATAGTTTCCCTTATTTAATACCATCTGCCAGAGCTTCGCCAGGTCAAGGGCATTGGCAAATAAGCCCGCATTAGCAGAAAGCCCGTCCAGCATGGCCGAAGATTCATCATGCACAAAGCCATGCACAAGACTACGGCGGAAGAAAGTATCCTGTTCAGTCGGTATGATCTCTGAAAGACCAAACCGTTCTGTTGGACGAAAAGTGAGACGGTCTCCACCTAAGCGATCATAAAAATGGTGGTACATAAAACTATCGATCCGATAACCGGTGATGCCTTTGATGATTTCAGGAAAAATGACAAATCCCAGATCCGAATAAACATAACCAGCCTCCGGATTTAAAGGAGATTTTCGAATTCCTTTGTATATCTTGTTTTTATAACGACGATGTAAAAAAAGATTTTCATCCAGTTTTATCGAATATTTTTTGGTTTCACCGGGCTTGTAAGTTCTTCCCCTGACAGATCCGTTTTTTCGGTAAGTGTCTCTCCAGAAAACAATGGAAGCCAATAAACCTGACTGATGCGTTAGTACATTCCGGAGGGTTATTGCTCCCTTATCGGAATTGCAAAACATGGGCAGATAAAAGCAAAGGTTTTGATCCAGATCGATCTTTTGTTGATCATATAGTAACATAAAAGCGAGGGTGGCAGTAGCAGTTTTCGAAATAGATGCCATATCGTACAGATCTGTTGATTTAACCGGAACACAACCATCATAAGTATGGCAACCATATTCTTCCATAATCGCGATCTTACCTTCATGCAGTACTACCAGTTGTGCCCCAGGGAAAGCCATACTATCCAGGCCTAATCGGACGATTTTATCCAGGGTATCTTTCAGGGGTTGGTAATATTCCAGTTCATTTTTATTCGGTATGGATAATCGCACCGGTCCTTCCGTTTCTATACCGGCACCAAAATCAAACGCACCTCTGGTCACCTGCAATTTGTCTGAAAAATTCCTGCCACCAAAAATCGCCTGTATCATAATGGCCATCTGTTTCTGGGTGGCTGGATGCAGGTCGATGATAGCATCGGCCCATTCAACTTCCTCTGGCTGCATTCCCGCAAAACAAACTATGTTGTGGCCGTCTTTTGCCTTCTGAGATGCCCTGCTCAAAGCCTCGTGGTCATCGACTATAAAAAGTCGGACTTTTGCCGCGGGTTCCATTCGATGGGGGATATGTTGTTCTTTATAATAATCACTGTATTCCACCGCAGTGAGCAGAAGTGTATCTACCTGACCATAGATCTCAAAATGGAAATTTCCAAGGTTTTTAAGGGGAAGCAACTGAGCTTCATTTTTGAACAATACCTGAGCATAGGCGGTTACAGGGGAATAAAACAGGATTAATGTGGTTAGAATTGTTAGAGATGATATCTTCATGGTAACCTGATGTCTTTTTCAATTTCTGACTGAGTACTTCCAAAGCTGTGAACGATCAAATATCAGATTTTCAACTATCTCACGTTCTATCAAAAGATTAAAATTCAAAAAATATGTGCGGAATTGTAGCCTATGTAGGAAACCAACAGGCCTACTCACTCATTATCAATGGCTTAAAGAGGCTGGAATACCGGGGCTATGATAGTGCAGGTATTGCACTTCTGAACGGAGATCTGAATGTTTATAAAAAGTCAGGAAAGGTCAAAGAATTGCAAGATACTTTTGATCAAATCTCCATGAAGGCAACTACGGGTATTGGACACACCCGTTGGGCTACCCATGGCCCTCCTACTGATCGCAATGCGCACCCACACCTCTCCAATTCAGGTAACTTAGCTATCGTACACAATGGGATTATCGAAAACTACCTGGTATTGAAGGCAGAATTAGAAAAGAAGGGTTATCAGTTTCATAGTGATACCGATACGGAAGTTCTGGTAAATTTTATTGAAGACATTGCCAGCCATCATGACGGTCCCCTCCATGAATCTATCCGTATTGCCTTAAGCCGGGTTGTTGGTGCTTACGGTCTCGTACTGCTGTCGACCGATCATCCGGATCAGTTATTTGTCGCGCGAAAGAGCAGTCCTATGGTCATTGGAGTAGGTTTGGGCGAACATTTTATTGCTTCCGATGCCAGTCCGTTTATTGAATTTACCAATGAGGTCATTTACCTTAAAGATGATGAAATTGCTGTACTTGACTCCGATAAGATTGAACTTTTCAATCTTGAAAATATACCACAAACTCCTTATGTGGAAACACTGGATCTTGAACTTGAAGAAATCGAAAAAGGCGGATATGAACATTTCATGCTGAAGGAGATTTTTGAACAGCCCCGGTCAGTCGCCGATTGTATGCGGGGCAGAGTTGATGTTCAACATAACTTGTTGATGTTGGGCGGACTACAGGACAAAGCTAAACCCTTGTTTCGGGCGGAAAGAATTATCATCACTGCTTGTGGTACCTCCTACTATGCCGGACTGGTGGCCGAATATTTATTTGAAGATCTCTGTAGAATTCCTGTTGAAGTGGAATATGCTTCAGAATTTCGTTACCGCAACCCGGTCATTCGCGAAGGTGATGTCGTCATAGCCATCTCCCAGAGTGGTGAAACCGCTGACACTCTTGTTGCTGTAGAATTAGCCAAGAAGCTTGGGGCTACCGTATATGGTGTTTGCAATGTAGTAGCTTCATCGATACCCCGGGCCACCCATGCCGGAGTTTACACCCATGCCGGACCGGAAATTGGAGTTGCCAGTACCAAAGCGTTCACGGCTCAGTTGACGGCTTTATCGATGATGGCGCTCATTGTTGCAAAATACCGGGGAACAATCTCTCAGACAGACTTCTCAAAAAAGCTACTTGCTTTAAGTTCTGTACCCGCCCTGATCACTCAAACTTTGAAGTCAAAGGACCTGATCAGCGAAATTGCATATGAATTCAAAGACGCCACCAACTTCCTGTACCTGGGGCGCGGGTACAACTATCCGGTTGCAATGGAAGGAGCCCTGAAGCTGAAGGAAATCTCCTATATCCATGCTGAGGGATACCCGGCTGCAGAAATGAAGCACGGTCCCATAGCGCTGGTAGATGAAGACATGCCCATCGTGGTTATTGCTACCCGAGACCAGGCATATGAAAAAATTATTTCTAATATTCAGGAGCTTAAATCCCGCAGAGGCCGTGTGATCGCTATTGTTACTGAAGGTGATGAAGTGGTCTCTTCAATGGTAGACTTTGTAATAGAGATACCAGCTGCAGATGAACATTTCACCCCGCTGATCTCGGTTATTCCTTTACAACTTCTGGCTTACTATATTGGAGTGTTGAAGGGATGTAATGTCGATCAGCCTCGTAACCTTGCCAAGTCGGTGACAGTTGAGTAAATCAGAGCGTTTGAAAATTCTCGGTTGGATGCCTTTTAGTCAAAAATTAGTTTTGACAACGCCACTTTAGCTATTTTCACTGCATGACCAGGCGATTATTTTACCAATTAGTTTCTGCCAGCATCGCTGGTGTATTAAGTAAAACCAGATCACAGGATCAGGCCTGGATTAAACCCAGGAAACTTCAGGAAGGAGACAAAATCGGTTTGATTACACCAGGAAGTCCGGTACCCCCGGAAAAAATAGAACAGTCGATCATTACTTGCCAAAAGTTAGGTTTGCAACCGGTATTGGGCAAGAATATTCATGAAAGCACTGGTTATCTGGCAGGGACTGATGAGCAACGTCTCGGGGATCTTCATTCCATGTTTTCAAATCCGGACATCAAGGGCATATGGTGTATCAGGGGTGGTTATGGGTGTACGCGTCTTCTACCAGCCATCGACTATGATCTAATCAGGCAGAACCCCAAAATACTTATAGGATACAGTGACATCACTGCCCTCCATCTGGCAATAGGTAAGATTTGCCGGCTTGTCACCTACCATGGACCGGTATCCAGTAGCAAACCCACCAGCTATACCATCGACATGCTGAAAAAAACGGTGTTGAATGAAGATGCCTCAGCGCTGTCGATTCATTCGACACCAGAGGCGGCAGATCAAATAAAGGTGATCCGGCCGGGAAGCGTCAATGGAACGGTGACAGGAGGTAATCTCTCGTTACTGTCTGCTATGGCCGGAACACGCTGGTCTCCAGATTTCAGCGGCAGGATTGTTTGTATTGAAGATATCGGGGAAAAACCATATCGAATTGACCGGATGCTGGTACAGTTGTTTCAATCAACAGACCTGTCAAAAGCGGCAGGTATTATTTTGGGTCAGTTTACAGACTGTGAAGCCAAGCCAAATGAAAAATCATTCACCCTTGAACAAACGTTGCGCTATCAATTCAGAGATTTTAATGGCCCGGTTTTATACGGATTTTCCTTCGGTCACATTGATGATCAATGCACGCTGCCTTTTGGCATAAGTAGCCGGTTTGATACCGACGAAAAAATATTACACCTCCTGGAGTCACCAACCTTGCACTAATGAAAATTACCTGGAAAATATTTTCTCTGCCACTTGCTTCAACTTTTGTGATTTCAAAAGGATCTTTCACCCATCGCAGAGCTTTAATTCTGCAATTGAGTCAATACGGATGTCATGGTCTGGGTGAGGCCACAGAAATAACTTATTATGGTATCAATCTTGATCGATTTGAGGGCATCATTCAACAACATCTGGCTAAATTAAAAGTCATAGAATTAACCACTCCGGAAGAATATTACTTTAAAATCTCTCCCATTCTGGCAAGCGAGCCATTTCTATTATGTGCTTTTGACTGTGCTGCCCACGATCTTTATGGTCAGCTGACGGAAAAAACAGCACGGGAGAATCTGAATATTGAAATGCAAAATCCATTACCCCGGTCCTCTTTTACCATTGGCATGGGTCCTATCGATGAAATGAGGGAAAAAATCAGGAGAAGACCCTGGCCTATTTACAAAATAAAATTAGGTACAGATAATGATCTTGCTATCATCAGGGCTCTCCGAAGTGAAACAGAATCTATTTTTAGAGTCGATGCTAATGAAGGTTGGGATGCTAAACACACGATCGCCTTCAGTCAGGAATTTGCCGGGTTGGATGTTGAGTTTATTGAACAACCACTTCCAAAAATCCATGATTCGGAAATGGAAGATCTCATCGATCGATCATCTCTACCATTGATCGCTGATGAAAGTTGCCAGACTTATAAAGATGTGGAAGGTTGTTTTGGCAAATTTCATGGTATAAATATTAAATTGATGAAATGTGGAGGTCTCACACCTGCAGTGCATATGCTTAAAAAAGCACGGAAACTCGGTCTGAAAACCATGATTGGTTGCATGACCGAAAGTTCGATCGGTATCAGTGCGGCGGCACAGCTGGTGCCATTGGTCGACTATGTTGACCTTGACGGATCTTTACTTATTAAAGAAGACATTGCAACGGGAGTTTACCTGGACAATGGCGAGGTGACTTTTCCGGAGAAACCGGGACTAGGATGTCATCTACTAAAAGAGCATAGTTTTTCCTAATTGATTTTTATCCAATGCTGAGATACAGCGGTTACTTGGCCTTTTTGCTACTGGTGGCTTGTGCACCTTCGGGCAAACTAACCGAACCCCTCTCCGGTTTTTTCAAAAAAGAATCAATCTTTTCAGAACATTTCACAGGTTTTGCACTCTATGATCCGGAACAACAAAAAACGATTTATGATTTTAATGCTACTCATTTTTTTACCCCAGCATCGAATACGAAAATACTTACTTTATATAGTGCCCTCAAGACTTTTTCAGACTCTATACCTGCAGCAAAATACCGGATAGCAGATGACACGATATATGTCTGGCCAATGGGAGATCCCACTACCTTACATCCTGCCTTTGGTAATCAGGTCAAATTATTCAACTTCTTAAATCAATTTAAACAACCGAAGGTTTTTTGTAAAAACCATTTTAAAGACGAAAGATTTGGAGCAGGTTGGGCCTGGGATGATTTTCCGTATTATTATCAGACCGAAAAATCCTGGTTACCCTTTTTTGGCAATGTGATAAGTATGGAATATCATGCCCTCAATACTGAATTTATTCAATATCCCAATGTTTTGAATATTCGACCTTCTTATGATGGGTCATTAAAGTTAAATCGTGGAGAATTCAGCAATGATTTTGAAGTATCGCTACCTCATCAGAGCACCGGCAATTTTGTCCTGCAGATGCCTCTTCATATAACGGACCAATTAATTTCTGAAGTTCTTACCTATTATCTGGCAGGTAATTCCAAGATCTCAGATGGTTGTTCATCCATGGCAGGAAATCAGATACTATATAGTATGCCAATAGATACTGTATATACTTATATGATGCAGCAAAGTGATAATTTCATTGCCGAACAACTACAGCTGGCTGTATCGGGAATGCTTTCGGATACTTTGAAAGGTGAAATTACTATCAGGAACATGCTATCCGGCAATTTAAAGAATCTCGCCCATCAATTACAGTGGTATGATGGCTCCGGGCTTTCACGATACAACATGTTTACTCCCAATGCAATGGTTAAAATTCTTGATGAAATCCGGATTATAATGTCAGAGAAGAAAATCAACAGAATATTTGCTGCCGGTGGTGCTACCGGTACGATTACCAATTGGTACCAAGGTGACAATGGCCAGCCGTTTATCTATGCCAAAACAGGAACCCTCAAAGCTGTACATTGTCTCAGTGGATACATTTATACGGATTCCGGAAAACTCCTGATTTTTAGTTTCATGCATAATAATTTCGCAACCGGATCTACACCAGTCAAGGAAAAAATGGACCAGGTTTTGAGGTTTATTAAAAGACATTATTAATGGCAGATTGATTTTCATGTTGTT
>JBGTCB010000190.1:0-2744 GCA_041748995.1 Saprospiraceae bacterium
CTATTCATGGTGCCAAACACTACGCAAGAATTTCCTCCTTTACATCTACATTGCGTAAAAATGACGCTAATGTTTTCCAAAGTCTATCATCACTCTTCACCAATCAAGTTTTTTGCCTAGATTGGACCTAAGTAGTTACGAAAAAAGTAACAAAAAAGAAAGAAACGTAATACTGATGTTGATGAATCTATTTTTAATTTTATCTGTCTAAAGGTTTGGGGGCACTACCCTTAATTACAATCTTGCTGAACCCGCAAATTCGAGGCCAGGAACGGAGAGGGAACCACTTCATCAATCAATTTTCTGAAATTATTTGTCGACTACCTTGTTCCGTTAAGTTTCAATCTATTGATCTCCTCAATGAACTCTTCCTTTTTCGGTAAGTTGTTTTTGGTTTTATTCACCCATTCATAAGCTTTTTCAAAATCTGAAAGCTGTGCATATACATAGGCCAGGTTAAACATGCCATCTTCAAATTTGGGATTTATAAACATAACCTGTAGATAGAGGTCCCTTGCACCTTCAAAATCCTCCAGCTGTACCAGGCAACTGGCAAAATCATTGAGCAAACGGATAAAATAGGGAGTATGCCGACGGGCAATTTCAAAGGCCGATCGTGCTTCCTGATATTCGCCCTGATGATACAAGGCAAGGCCTTCGTACCATTTTATCGAAATGGCCATTGGGGTAATTTGGTAAAAAGGCGAATACGCTTTTATGCTTTCTGATGCAACCAGTGGCCATTGACCTAAAATTTGTCCACGCATCGCTTTCAATGTATGAGCCTCACCCTTGATCTGAAAATAACCGATTGGCAAGTTTAGGAGGAGAAGCACTCCGGCTGATACCAGAAGCCGTCGAGTAGCCACATTCGAAAGTGGCCACGAAAACTTTGGATGATTAAAAAATGATGGACTTGAGCTCACAGCCAGCGCGAGGATAATAGCGAGCATCACCTGAAGTTCAAGACGCTCTTTGGGAAAATCAAAAAATGAGATAATCACGTAACTAATCAAAAGTCCGATCAGAATCACCAGTCTTATGTCTGATTTTTTCGACTGTCTTAACTGAAGTACGAGCGCTGAAATTGCTACCAGGAAAACTCCGGTAAACAAAATAAAGCCAAATATGCCTTGCTCCGCCCACACCTCCAGAAAGTCATTGTGTACCCGGGTAAACATCAAGTCTTTGCTTTCAAGCCGGTACCCTCCTGAGATACTCTTTGAAGGAAAAACTATTTTCCAATTGCCGGCACCATATCCCATTAGCCATTCATCTCGGATGAGATTCCTGGTCTTGTACCAAACGAAAAGCCTCTCAGCCATGGAGGCGTCCTTCATAAAATTTGCCGGGTTAATCCGGTTAATTTCTTCTGAAGAACCACCTAACCGGGTGAAAAGTAAGATGGCCACTATAAAAGCACCCATCCCTATGGGTAAAATACGTGAGAAGATGATTTTCCATTTGCGTAAATCGCTAATTAAATAGTAAGTCACAATCAACATGATGAATACCATCAACGCCAGCAGAGTAGTCCTCGATCTCAGGAGAAAGATGACAATGACCTGGACTGCCAACAGTAGATAAATCCATTTTCTTGATTTGCCAGAAGGCATCAACCACAAATTGATGCCAAAAAGCAAAAGAAGATACGCAGCCAAAATATTTTTATGGCCAGATAGCGCTGCGACTTCGTAAATGGCATTACCCCCGATTCCTCCGGCCAATCCTAACTGCACTATTTGAAATAAAGTGATTGCCAAAACGATCACTGTCAGAATGGAAATAAGTTTCGAGAGAAAATGCTCCGGTATTTTTGCCAGAAAGAATCGAAAGCAAAAATAGGTCACCACCATGATTAAGATTGTCTGTGTCGGAATCAACCCGGCAGAGGGCACCTTTGACCAAAATAGAGAACCTGCTGATAGAAGGTAAAGAGCTATGAGAATAAGATCCAGACAATTAATGCGAATGGATTCAAAGTTCTTCAACAATATGGTAATCCCGAATAGACCAACAAAAGTAAGCCAAACGAAACGGCCAGCAAGAGTTTCATCCACTAGACCAGGGGTGTACACCAAATAAGTTACGAGGAGAACACAAATGAACCAGCCTTTAATCTTTAGTGATTGATGCATCCACTTTCAAACTTACTTAATTACTTAAAACTGATTTACTCATTAGAAGTCCATACCCTGTGGGCATGTCGGATTGGTAAATTAGGAAAAAAGTTTCTGCTCATAGAAATCCTTAGACTTATTAATGACTCGGCACTTGTGCGACTTTGACACCAATCTCTATCTCAAGAGATTAGCCATGGTCAATTCAAAAGATCAGTTAGCGCCGGTTTGTTCTGTAACTTTAAGCTCCACGTTTCCTCTATGCACGGTAGGATTTCGGACATACCCAGCGCCGTGAGCGGCGTTGCTAAAATCGGAGTTAGTTTCATACCTAATCATTACCTTGAGTAAGCTTGAAATGCAGTTTATGCAAAGAAATATTTTTGACTACTATGCTGATCGAAACTCTGCTTTTCTGCATGGCGGTGGAGCAGGAGGAACGGAACATCTTTTATCCGTCATTGGTTTCAAAGGAGGAGAAAAAGTGCTTGAAGTTGGTTTTGGAACGGGAAGTACTTTGGTTTTGGTGAAACAGAGATTTCCACAACTAGATTTATATGGCATAGAGAGATCGGAGATTATGCTGGACAAAGCAAAGATTCGACTGAGTTTCGTAAGGCATTC
>JBGTCB010000191.1:0-10477 GCA_041748995.1 Saprospiraceae bacterium
CTTGGCACAAAAGAACTGCGTTTTATACTAAACTTATTTACAATTCACAACACGGGCTTGCATCTTATTGAATTTTTACGCATTCAGAGGTAAATAGAGGTGCCCCTAAATGAAAAAAGGCCCCTGGCTGTAACAGCCGGAGCCCTTTGAGTAATCAAATGGTATTTTTTAAATCCCTATTCCAACAGGATTATTTTTCTGACTTCGTGGTGATCTCCGGTTAATAATTCAAACAGATAGATACCTGCTCCACCCAATCGATCTCCGCTGATAGTAATGTTCTGGTAGCCAGCACCTAATGGTTGGGATTCTGTCAGATAGACCTTCCCTTGCAGGTCTGAAAGCCGGATGATTACTTCTGCCGGCTGATCCATATAGAGAGGGAAAGTCGTCAGTGCCCGAAATGGATTTGGGACATTCTGGTCCAGGATGATTCCTTGCCTACCCGGTTTGGTCCCAATCAACACAAAAGGTAAAACCTCCCTTGCATTAGTATAAAGCTCATTTTGCAATCTTCCTGAGGTCAAAGCCAGCATATCGGAAAGTTGGCCATCGTTAAGTGATTTGAAAATCAGATTAAATAACACTCCAGGGTTCGCTATCTCGCCAGACTGATCAATCCAACTCATAAAAACTTTGTCATCGAGGATATTCCAGCTTTCCTTATCTATATCAAGGCCAACCGGCTGTAGACCTAAAATTTCAATCCGTTCCGCATCCAACGAAAGTTCCATCTGAAAGCCTTCGATACTGGTAGGCTCCTGAATGCTTATATCGACTGTATACACTTTTCCTGCTTCAATCTGCTGATCGGGATAAGTCAATTGCACCGGTGCCGGAGCCGATCGTGCAGTACTGGAATAATTGGTAATATCACCATTGACATCTCCGACTTTAATACCCGTGAAATTTTGCAAAGCCGTGTAGTCAAATGACAGGTTGAGAGATGATTTAGACTCCATTTTCTGATTAAAAAACTGCCATGGTTGCTCATGAGGTAGCTGGTCTATTTTTCCGAGTATCAATTTCCGCAGAGTAATAATATCGAGAACGGAGATCTTACCGTCTCCATTGACATCGGCAGCACGATGCTCGAAAGTAGACTCCAGTCGAGACTTAGAAAGTAAATGTTTCGATATCCTGATAACATCCAAAGTGGTGATGCCATCTATAGGGTTATCAAACTTTTCCGGCCATAATTGATAATTAGTACCATCCATGGCATAGCTCCCAAAATCATATTGGCCCTTCTTACTAGTCACAACCTGCAAGATTTCCTCCTGATTCTGAAGCAACATTTGTACATCCGCGATTCCGGCTCCGCTCATGCTACTTACCGTGCCCCTCACCTTGCCCAATTCACCTTTACAACCTTCAACCGGTGCAGCAACTTGTACAGAGACCAGGCAATAATCAGCGTTTCCCGATTGATCTACAACCCACATTTCCACCTCCTTTCGACCAATATCTGCACAACCAAAGCCGAGTTGTTTTGCTTCCGGGGCAGGTGGTAACAACCGGCCACCGGCATCCAGACTTCCGGTTCCTTTAATCCGAATTCGAAGATCAAAATCAAGGGAACAGTTATCATAGCTGCTTATATCCAGCTCATGAGCCCAGATTTCCCCAATTGCCGTATCAATCTGTCCGTCCTGATTCAAGTCAATCGGTATTAACCGGAGCGTGGTGCTGGAAAGACAAACCGGGGTTGGTTTCACACAATCTTTAACCGAGAAGTTGTCCGTACAAAATGTCGTATTATGACAAGCATCTTCTGCTTTCCATACCAGTCTATAATCACCCAGAGGCAAATCAGGTACATAGGCATACCTTGTATCTCCCTGATCTAATGGTAAAAAACCATAATCTGTTTTTTCATATAGAATCCAGGATACTTTAATATCTTCAGGAGGAGTACAATCGTCTGAAACCGTGATGCTGGTTTTCAAATCGGCTGTACAATCTGTTCCAATACAAATGGTATCAATATCACAGTCAAATATCTCTGGTCCTGAGGTATTCTTGATATAGATGATCTGATCAAATTCGTAGTAATGGTAGTTTTGATTACCAATCCAATCCGCGTGATAAGGAGCTGTTTGCCGGCACCAGTCAATGATAGCCCAGGTCCTGATCACTTTCAGACAAGTACTGTCCACATTGTACAGGACATCAACGAGGTGATCCTTATAGTGTATTCCTATTTCCCGGCATTCATCTTCGTGTTTAAGACGCGGTGCCTGTGTTTTTATATCAACATAGGCACATGCATAGATTGTCGTATCTGCTGATGGCCAGATGATTTCGTATTCCTGTAAAGGGCAATCATTGTAAATATTGATCCTTTGGATGACCTTTATTGGCTCTGTCTTCGAGCTATTGCAGGCCCCATTAAAGACAAAATGCCTTTCAATCCAACCAATGCCACATTTCTCAAAACGCACTTTCTGAGTCTCATCGATCAGCAATTCACAATTTTCCAGTACGAGTCCATTTAAAATGGTGTCACTGGTAATTTCATAATACACTGTTTCAGTCGGTGTATAATCACAGAGCCGGTCGTAGATAATTGTCTTTCTTAAATTGTTGGAATACTGACCTTTTGGAAAAGCTTCATACTTGCCAAAAACACCAAAATTACCCTGATCAATACTATCCCGGTAATAGTGGTTATATGCCCAGCATGAAATATCGAGATCGGGGAGTCTATGCTGGATTTCCGGTGCAGATTTATCTTCAACTTCCACATCAACCCAAATTCTGGAAATATTACAATGGGCATCCAAAGCGATAATTTCAATGGTCACCTTGTTACCTTCGCATGCATCTTCACAGTCGAATGGTACTTCCTTACTCCAACCTCCTCCCAGTTGATCCCATAATTCCAGTTCCTGATATGATGGTACAACACCTCCAAATGCTTCAAAACAGCCGGTTGATCCGAATAAAAACTCCTTAAAGTAATCTTCACCAGGATTCGTAGTATAGTGATTACATTCCAACGTTGCTTTCTTACATAAATCATATCTCCAGGCATTCCAAAGAAGTTCTCCGCATTCTTCACCATCTTCCTGCAACCATCGCATCGTATTATAGTAATATGCCTCCACTTCGTTTATATGCTTGTCCGATTCCAGATTCGCGCAATACAGACTATCATGCTTGTTGTAGCAATAGGCGGTCAGGTCGTCACAAAGATTAACTCTTTTTTTCCACCAGTCAACCCGCCGGGCCAATAAGAGACTGACCCCACAGTTGTCCCAGGTACCTTCGTCAAAAACAGAAACATCAATCCAGGTAACCTCACCCGAACTACTCAGGGTCACCACCGGGTATTTGTCCACGACCAGATAGGGAGCCTGACGATCCTTTGCCACGGCAATCAGCGTATCATAACTCGTATTGTGACATGCATCCCTGAGTTTTATCGTGATGATATGTTTTCCTTTTTTCAGGTTTTCAAATCTTAAATGGTCTCTTTGCGGACTTCCATTGACGTAATTGATGTGTCCATTATCCCAGATCAGATCAACGATAACGCTGTCTGCATGGGTACAATCATCTGTTATGATAGGCGTGGGAAAATATCCATAGGCTATACACTCATGATCAAGAGTGGGAAAATACACGGTTTTGTAAGATTTATTTGATGGTAAACCGAACACATCTGTATGGTACTCATAGGACACCTTTGTTGAGTCAAAAAGAGCTACCGGACCCACCGTATCTATAATCTCAATGACCTGATGACAGGTATCCTCGAAGATGGCCATAGGAGTGATCTGGCTCATGTACCAGTAGCGATGGATCGTGTAGGTACCAGGGCATTTGTATGAATACAAATCCTTGTATTTTATAGTGAAATCACAATAAGACCGGGCTGACCAAAGGTCAAATCCATCAAAAGTAGGCACTCCGGATGTCAGTGGATCCAGGGGACTGAAATACAGGGAGTCGAGGGGATGGAGATTAGCCCGATGGCAGGAGATGACCGTATCAGGCGGACAAAGAATCTGATCAAAAATTACCCTTCGAAGAAAAATCGTGTCCTGGCAGGTAGCTCGGTTATTATATTTATCGACTGCCGACCAGTTTCGTACAATGAATGCATCAAATAAGGGATCATTAAAGAGTTGGATCCATTCGTATCCCTGTGGTTCGACCGCAACCTCACCTGAGCAATTATCTTCTGCATAAGGTCTCTTAAACTCCGGGTGAAAAGGATCCCAGGCTAGGGGATCATTGCAGATTGTTGTATCATTCTCACAGAAAAGCCGGGGTGCAGACCCATCCTTTAATAAGATACGGGAGATACAGGATCGACCGGATAACCGATGAATTACCTTTGCGGTAATAATCTGACCCAGGTATTCGATGCCCACAGGATTGGGTACCGGAATATCTCCATCGATCGATAGTTCAACTATAAAGGAATTTGCACAATCCGGAGCTCCCGTAGTCAGCAAATGCTCCGGAAGTATCAGCTTTTCACAATTTTGGTCGAACGGGATGCTTAATTCACCAAAACAGTTGAACGGACGTCGCACCAGATCATCTGCCACAGAAATCGACAATTCATTTTCCATGCTACACATTCCTACCCGTTCAGTACAGCGAAGCAGAAAAGGACCACCATTCGTGTTTTGCCATTGGATCGTAATTGTGGTGCCATTCGTAGGACCGATAATCTGACCACCAGTTCCGAATAATTGCCACGAAAAAGTGTTTGGAAGGGGATTGTCCAAGGTCATGGTATATTGCGTCGCACTTCCGGGGCAAACCTCGTTGGCTCCCAGAATCGGATTGGGCTGAGGGCATGGCTGAGCATAAGCCGGCAATGCAAATGCCAGAACATATGCCGATGCCAGAACACCTATCCATATTTTTTTTGAATTTGACATAATACCATTTGAAAATTACTCACGTAATCGTCTTCAAATATTATGCCAAATTATAATATGTATTAAGGTGTAGATGAGTGATTAAAAAATACGTAAAAAAAATAATATGTTAGGGAATGAAACCAATTCGTAGCACTCACCTAGTTCAAAGTGGAATGTTTCCGTGCTTTTTTCGCGGTAATGTACGGACCTTGTTCTCCAGCATGGCAAAGGCCCGGATGAGCTTCAGTCGCGATTGCGATGGTTCAATGACCTCGTCTATAAATCCCCGGGCTGCTGCTTTGTACGGGTGGGCAAATTTTGCGGAGTATAGCTGCTGTTTTTCCTGTAGCATCGCTTCGGAATCATCGGCCTCATCGATCTCCTTCTTAAAAATGATTTCCGAAGCTCCCTTGGCACCCATAACGGCAATTTCGGCAACAGGCCAGGCATAGTTCATATCAGCTCCGATATGTTTGGAGTTCATCACATCGTAAGCCCCCCCATACGCTTTACGCAGTATAAGGGATATTCTGGGTACGGTTGCTTCACAGAAAGCATAAAGCAATTTAGCCCCGTGTGAAATGATTCCATTCCACTCCTGGACCGTGCCCGGCAAAAATCCCGGCACATCCACTAACACCAGCAGTGGTATATTAAATGAATCACAAAACCGGACAAACCGGGCACCCTTCCTGGAACTGTCTACGTCTAATACTCCGGCCAGACTGTTAGGCTGGTTAGCCACCAGTCCAATACTTCTCCCGGCAAGTCGTCCGAATCCCACCACCAGATTTTCGGCATAGTTTGGCTGCAACTCGAAGAAACTTCCAGTATCCACTAATTCCGCAATCACATCTTTTACATCATATACCTGATTGCTCGACGCAGGTAAGACCTGATCCAGCAACGGCCGAAGTTCCTCATTAAATTGATAATCCAGCCGTTCCGGGAGTTCTTCACAATTTTGCGGAAGATAGGTCAATAATTTTCTTATCAACAGGAGACACTCCATGTCGTTTTCAGCAACCAGGTGGCTGATGCCCGATTTTGTGGCATGAGTGTTGGCACCCCCCAAATCATCGGAAGACACTTCCTCCATGGTGACCGTTTTTACCACATTTGGTCCGGTTACGAACATATAGGAAGTATGCTCAACCATTAGAATAATATCCGTAAGAGCGGGTGAATACACCGCCCCGCCGGCACAAGGTCCCATGATAGCGGAAATCTGAGGTACTACTCCAGAAGCTAATGTATTGCGATAGAATATATCTGCATAACCCCCCAAAGAGTTGACGCCCTCCTGGATTCGTGCCCCTCCTGAATCGTTTAATCCAATGACCGGAGCCCCGTTTTGCATCGCCAGATCCATAATCTTACAAATTTTTTCAGCATGGGTTTCTGACAACGAACCTCCAAAGACTGTAAAGTCCTGAGCAAAAACATAAATCAATCGTCTTTCGATATTTCCATAGCCGGTCACTACCCCATCGCCGGGATACTGCTGTTGTGCCATGTCGAAATCAACGGTACGGTGCTCCACAAACATGCCGATCTCCTGGAAACTTCCTTCATCCAAAAGCAGTTCAATCCTTTCCCTGGCAGTTAACTTTCCTTTTCTATGTTGTTTTACTATCCTGTCCTCGCCCCCGCCGGCCAGAGCCTCTAATCTCTTTTCCCTTAATATCTTTAGCTTGTCCTCCATGGTAATCTATTGATTTAAAAGCTGATTTACAAAGTACAGATCTTATCGAACTCAAAAAAATTATACCTGCAGGATGCCCTGGAAAATCTAATAACATTTGGAATGAGGCGGTTATAAAAAATCAAAGTGGTAGGAGAAATGAAGATCCATATTGATCTGTTCAGTGTTTGTGCGATTGAATAAAATTTATCATACTTTTGACCACGATTTTTTAAACATATGAAAACCTATAATTCATGAGTGATCCGCGTCTTACCCGCAGAGTAAATGAAATGGAGGAGTCTGCCACTATTAAGATGACCCAAATGGCCCGGGATCTGTCCGCTCAGGGACATGAAGTCATCAGTCTGAGTATTGGAGAGCCCGATTTCGACACCCCGGATCATATAAAGAAAGCAGCGATGCAAGCGCTGGAAAGAGGTGATACGAAATACACACCTGTACCCGGCACCATGGCATTGCGAAAAGCCATTGTTGAAAAATTTAAACGGGATAACGGACTCACATTTAGTGAAAATCAAATAGTGGTCAGCAACGGAGCGAAGCAATCCATTGCCAATGTAGTACTTGCATTGATTGAAGAAGGGGATGAAGTAATCCTGTTTGCTCCCTACTGGGTATCTTATAAAGAGATCGTTAAGCTGGCAGGTGGCACACCCATAGAAGTTAAAGCCGATATAAACCAGGACTTTATCATCACTCCCGATCAGCTGCGGGCAGCTTTGAATGACCGGACCCGCCTGATCATCTTCTCATCACCATGTAATCCCACCGGATCCGTATATACAAAAGAACACCTCAAGGGTCTGGTTGAGGTATTGAAAGATTTCCCCGAGGTCGTGATATTATCTGACGAGATCTATGAATACATCAATTTTACCGGTCAGCACGATAGTATTGGCACCTTTGAAGATGTGAAAGACCGTACAGTGACTGTGAATGGGTTTAGTAAGGGTTTTGCCATGACCGGATGGAGGTTGGGGTATATGGGAGCACCTAAGTGGATTGCCGATGCCTGCAATAAAATTCAGGGTCAATTGACCTCGGGCGCTGCATCTTTCAACCAGGCTGCTGCTGCAGTCGCCTTAAATACTTCACTTGAACCAACCCATCAAATGCGAAAGGCTTTTGAAGAACGCCGCAACATCTTCGTAGCACTACTCAGCGAGATACCGGGCTTTAAAGTGAATAAACCGACCGGAGCTTTTTATGTGTTCCCGGATGTCAGTCATTATTTTGGTAAATCAGCCAATGGCACCAAAGTCAATAATGCAGACGAACTGGCTCTCTATCTTTTAGCGGAAGGCCATGTAGCGATTGTAAGTGGAAGTGCTTTTGGTTCTGACGAATGTGTCCGGTTGAGCTATGCAGCCTCTGAACAGGAGTTGAGAACTGCTGTTGAACGAATCAAGATGGCCGTTGCTAAACTTAAGTAAGTAAATAGTACTTCGGGCTTGAACCCCCGATGCTATCGATCGGGGAAGGCGCCAGTACCAAAAGATCCCGTCATATTTGACCGAGCAGGCAAGGCTTGAAGGCATCATCCTATCATCCATAAATCCTATTCATCCTAATTCAGACGATTATCCATTTTTGTCATAATTAGGATTTTTAGGATGGGAGGATTATAGGATTTACTTCACGAGAGACCTCGCAGTTTTCCGGTTCAATCAATTAAACAGTTAAACCCACAAGATCACAGACCAAGAACAGCAGTACCCCTAAATCCCCTAAAAGGGGACTTTTCAGCGTACTAAAAAACAATTCAGGAACCGCATTCCTTCGGAAGAAACAGTTAAACAATAACAATTCTACAATTCCACAGTTAAACACCTTTTTAACGGCTTAGCCTTAAGGCCGTTCTGAGACCTTTTACAAAGGTCTTTGGTAGGTCGTTGCGCTTGTGGCTGGGATCGTTGTCACTTGTCTAAGGTAAGTCGCTGCTTTGCTGCTGGGAGCGGTGATCGAAAGTCCGGGGGTTACTTTCCAGTTCAACAACTCCCAACAATAACAATTATACCGCCGCTTTCCACCCCCTGCCCCCTCAAGGGGGACATCACCACCGGAAGCGAGGAATTGCCTCCATGATTTTTGTAAATGAAACTATCCTAAAAGGGGAGTTTTCAAATACATTTCTTCCCGTCACTATCTAATCGGCAACAACAAAACCTATTGCAGCGATACCCCCCCTTGGGTCCCCCTTGGGGGTCCCCTAGGGGGTCAGGGGGGAGAACCAGCAGGACGGTCATGGTGATAAACCCTTTGGGGGAAACCCTTGACAATATGTTAGATTGAGAACCACAATACCACAACACCATAAAACCACAACACCATAAAACCAACACCATCTTCATCTACCTCACCAATGCCGCTCTCTTCATTTTAGTCGCCAGGTCTTCACCCAAATACCGGTCGATGATATCATGCGCCAGGTAAATCAAAGGTGTTAGTAGAATGGCCATGGTAAACTTGTACATGTAATTAACCAGACCAATCGCTAAAACGAGTTTTAAGCTCCAGCCGGCCCCAATGTAGAAAGCGACAAACAGCACGACAAAACTATCTACAAACTGACTCACCAGGGTTGAACCGGTAGCCCGGAGCCAGATCATGGTTTCTCCGGTTATTTTCTTAATGCGATGAAATACCAGAACATCCAAAAGCTGTCCTATGAGAAAAGCAATCAAAGAACCGACTATAATCCAGAGCCCTTGACCAAACACTAACCTAAATGCATAGTTATAGTCGGAAACTTTTTCACGGATTTGCATTTGTGCGTCAGCGGAGAGGGAAGGTAATATATGCGATGTCGGCCAGAAATCAGCAGGTACCAGCCTGATCGCTATGAAAAACATAAAAAATGCATAAATGATCAGACCTACGGTTATAAAAGATAACAGTCTGACTCCACGGATGCCGTAATATTCATTGATCACATCCGTCATAATGAAGACCACCGGCCAAAGCAGCACTCCGGCTGTCAAATTAAAAGACAGATCTTCTACTCCAAACAACGAAAGGGACATCGGTTGCAGGCCAAAGGTCTTTTCCAGTGAAAAGATCTTTACACCGATGAATTCGGCAATCAGGGCATTGGTAATGAAAAAACCTCCGAGAAATAAAAAAAGTCTGGCTTGTTTATTCTGTAATATCATGATACCGACAAGATCAGGATTATCTGTCAATTATCGAATACGGAGACCGGGTAAAATTTAGATGGTGATTCTGTCAGATAGCATTGCCTATTAAAAGGTCGGGAAGTGATCCCGGTAGATCACCTACGACAGCTTTAATGAAACATTCATCCCCGATAAACTGTTAGCAGCTTGAAAGTCGGCAGGAAGCCTATTTTTACAGAAATTTAATCAAAATAATGGCAAAAATTCCTATCAATCTTAAAGAAGGAACCCTTGCGAATAACGACATCATCGTTGGAATTGACCTTGGTACAACCAATAGTCTTGTGGCGCATATTCTGGATGGCAAAGCAGTCGCGGTTAAAGACGAAACGGGCAAAAATGCATTGGTTCCATCAATTCTCTATTTCGATAAAACCGGCAGGATCACCGTCGGAGAGCAGGCTAAAGCTATGCTAATCCAGGAACCGGAGCGAACTATTTTCTCGGTAAAACGCCTGATGGGTAAAAGTTATCAGGATATTGCAAGTCACAAAAATTTCTTTAGTTATCAGATAATTGACGACGATACTGAAAGTCTGGTCAAAATCGGCAACGACAATCGCATTCGAGAATATGTCACGATCAACTGTGCCACCTATGCGGATGAAATGACCCTCATTGGGAATGGCAATTTGCTCATGGCATATACCCACGTTGCCCATAATTGTGTGATTGAAAATGATGTAATTATCACAAATGCCGTGTCTTTG
>JBGTCB010000192.1:0-2941 GCA_041748995.1 Saprospiraceae bacterium
AGGTAAATTTTCATAATCATAAGGACTTTGTGCCATTTCGTCATTACCCATCTGCATAGTTGAACGGATGTGAACAACGGCAGGCAGTGTTTTTTCCGCCGCCAGGGTAAAATCAACGGGAACACTGATGGCATCTTCTTCCTGCGCATAATTCGTAAAGTGAACGGGAGTGTTTTCGGAAGAAGTGATCACACTCTGATGGATACCAACCCCGAAAAATTTGATGCCACCAAACATGATCAAACCTCCAAGCACAACAGCAAATGCAAATAATAATATCTTTCTCATAGTTAATTTTTCATTTTTTTAGTTCTCTGAAAATGTATTCCAAAGTCAATTTTTATATCTAATACAAGTGTTAGAAAGACGTATTTGTTGACCTAAAGGTGTCTTAAAACCAATCTTTAAAAGAATTTTAACAACCTCATGATTGATCAATGGTACAACTTGCAACATCCTGCTAAGGCAACCAATCACCATTATTGCTGACCAAATCATTAATTTTCAGGATCAAGTCGGTCTTCCCGACGACAGTGGGTTCGGTACCATGGGAGTTCTTTGTATCTTACGGGTCAAACGAAGAGTCCGTGTCATGCGGCATTTGTAATGAATATTATAGAAGAAACCCCACAAGTATATGAGCATGGACTAAAGACCTGCCTCAAAAAGGTCTTTGGGTATGATGAATTCCGCCAGGACCAATTGGCGATTATGACCCATGTGCTGAATGGATACGATTGCCTGGTAATTATGCCTACCGGGGGTGGCAAATCGCTATGTTTTCAGCTCCCGGCACTGGTTACGGAGGGTTTAACCCTGGTGATTTCACCCCTGATTGCTCTCATGGCTGACCAGGTCGCCAATTTACGAGGTCACAACGTCAATGCGCATTATATTAATAGCACACTTTCAGCGGCCGAGAAACAGAAGGTTTTTCAAGATCTGGAAAATGATAAGATCAGACTTCTTTACATCTCACCGGAGAAAGCTGTCATACCCCGCTTTATGCAATACATCAAACAAAAAAAAATAACCCTGCTTGCTATTGACGAAGCCCATTGTATTTCTATCTGGGGCAATGACTTCCGTCCGGTCTATACTCAGCTGACCGACCTTATCCAGGCACTGTCTTCAACCCCTGTCATGGCATTGACCGCTACTGCAGACCGGGCAACCCAACTGGATATTTGTCAAAAACTTCGGCTGAGAAATCCGCGAACCTTTCTTTCATCTTTTGAACGCCCGAATATTCATTTATTGGTTCGGCCTGCACAGGGACGACTACAACAAATTCTAGCTTTTTTAAAACAGCATCCCAAAGAAGCGGGTATCATTTACTGCCTGAGCAGGAAAAGCACGGATGAGGTTGCTCGAAAATTAAGAAACTCCGGATACCGGGCCGCACATTATCATGCCGAACTCCAATCAGCTGAGCGGAAAAAAGTGCAGGAAGCATTTCAACGAGATGAAATACAGATTGTCTGTGCAACGATCGCATTTGGGATGGGTATCGACAAATCCAATATCCGTTGGGTAATTCATTATAATCTGCCAAAGAATATCGAGAGTTATTATCAGGAAATCGGTAGAGCCGGGAGAGATGGTTCAGTGGCGCAGGCTCTTCTATTTTATAACTACCAGGACATTAATGTTTTTCGAAGATTTATTGATGAAAGTGATGCTTCAGAGGATTTTAAGAATGTGCAACATCAGAAAATCGATCGAATTTGGGAATTTACCCAGGCTACAAATTGCCGTACAAACCTTATCTTAAACTACTTTGGTGAATACCGGGAAGAACCCTGCATGCATTGTGATATCTGTACCCATCCACCAAAGGGCTTTGACGGAAGTAATCTTGCCAAACTGGCTCTTTCTGCCTGCCATGAATCAGGAGAAAAACTGACCATCGCCCTGCTGACGGATGTACTGAGAGCTTCCGGAAGGAAAGAAATTTTTGACGCAAACCTGGATAAATTAAAGAGCTATGGCACCGGCCGGGATATATCCCGTTTTGATTGGATACTTTATATCACTCAGATGATCAACCATGGCATTTTATCCATTGATTATACCAGGCATTCACATTTGCAATTGACATCACTTTCTCAGGATATTTTACAGGATAAGCGAAAAATCAAACTCACCAAACCGGCGAATCAGAAAGTGATTCAAAAGGAAATCAAAATTGTCAATAAGACAGAAGCATTTGACACGAAATTGATGTCTATTCTTAAAGAATGGCGAAAAAAGCAAGCAGCTAAGGAAAATCTTCCGGCATATATCATCTTTTCGGACCGGGTTCTTCAACAAATTGTCACGGAGAGACCTACTACTCCGCTTGATTTAATTAGTATCTCAGGTATTGGAGATTATAAATTGGAGAAATATGGTGCATTTATAATAGAGATAATTCAAGATTTTATAACCAGTCAAACCATTTTAAAAAATGTGAAGGGACACAGCCATTTGGAGACCCTCGCCCTTTTTCGCAGCGGTATGAGTCCATCCGATATTGCCAGGCAGCGGAGTATACACCCCGATCGAATTTTTGATCATCTCACCGAACTCTATTTAAAAGGTGAGACGATAGATTTGCACCAGTTTATATCTGAACCACTTTTGCATGAAGTCATGGAGGGTTGGAAATTAAGTAAATATTCTTTTCACCCGCCATCGGTCGCTGCATATATTAAAACTCCTTATCCGCTATTTAAAATACAGGTTGCCCTGGCTATTATCAAACGGGCTCAGTCAGAAAAATCGTAACCAGACTATGAAATCATGTATTAAGTATTTAAACCCGGATTATGCATTAGATTATCTATTACGAGGTACAACTGCTGCAAATACGGGCACATAAGCCCTTTTTGATTCTCACCATGATGGTGACCATGTCTGCGAGTCAAAAAGCCCTTGGAGCACCCGTCTTTATTGCATT
>JBGTCB010000193.1:0-17922 GCA_041748995.1 Saprospiraceae bacterium
CCATGTACCCGGACAACAAGTGAAATACACTTATTATCCGCTCGAGGTTCTGCAATTCACCAGTGAGATCACCTACTTCGAAACCTGGCACACGGAAGTATGCGATGCACCGGTTGGCATAGGTAAGCTACCGAGTAGTACGTTTATTCCCAACTATACGGAGGTCCATAGCAAGAGCCCCAAGGAAATCTTCTTCCCGGGAGGAAAGATTTTATTTAAACAAGAAAGCACCAACCGGCTGGATGGATTGGGCAAAGCGTTGGACAGCATCATCGTCTATGGGTATAATTTTACCACCAGCAACTATGAGGTCATCCGTAAGTACAACCTGGTACACAGCTATAAAGACCGGATCAACACGAGCGGAAAAGTACTCTTTCTGGATAAAGTAGAAATGGTCGACAAGAACGGCACGCTGATCGGCAGCTATGATCTGGTGTATAATAGCCAGGCACTACCGGAAAAGACCTCTTTAGCCAAAGATCACTGGGGCTACTACAACGGACAATCAAATAGCACGCTGATACCATCGAATACCTGGATCGGACAGTTGAGTTGCTATGAACCTTCGGCGACGCATGTCATCGGAGGCGCTAACCGGAATCCGGATGCGACCAAGATGCAGGCCTGGATGCTGACCAAATTAACCTTTCCCAGCCGGGGTTGGAGTGAATTTACTTACGAGCCCCATCAATATATGGATCTGAGCAGCAACCTGGTGACCGTAGGAGGCCTGCGTATCAAAAACGTGGTCAGTAAAGAAGGAGGAGGAAACACCATCACCCGGCGATACGTGTACGGCACGAGTCAATCCGGAGGTGGTAAAGGCCGGGACAAAGCAAAAAAAACCATCCGCACCGACCAGAAGATCAAACTGGTGAATGGGAGCAGTCCACCGTATGACTACTCCTATAATATCCGCAATTTTGCTGCCGGGGTGAATACCATCCTCAATCCTTTTGAATCGGTAGCCGTCACCTATCCCCAGGTAACGGTCTATGAGGATATCAACGGTACAGGCAATAATGGCCGGACGCTCTATACCTTTAGAGACGATGCCAATGATTTTCTGTGGGAACACCCTGCCACCAGCCGCCGGGCCCTGCAAAGCCAACATTGGAACCGCGGACGACTGTTGAGCAAGATCGTCTTCGATACAGACAACCAAAAAAAGCTGGAAGAGACCCACACCTATCAGCTTTTGATCAACACCACCACACCGACGCTGGGGTATGTATTTGGGCGCACCGAAGTATTGGTCAATTCGAACCTGCCTACCTCCTGTTTGTACGACGACCGTTATGGTCCCATCCATCAATATAACTGGCAGTCCGGACTGCTGCGCAAGATCCGTACCGAGACCAAGAGCTATGACGATCTGAGCCCCGTCAACTTCGTATTAAAAAAGACCGAAACAGACTATCATCCGACCTACTTCCAACCAACGGAAACCAGGAGCTTCAATACCGATGGCGACCTGCGCATCAACCGCTACCGGTATGTGACGCATTATAGCAACCTGTCATCCGGTCACGGCGGACCGGCCGGGGCTCTCTACCAGATGTGGGCCAACAATGAAATCAGTACGCCGGTAGAAACCCTGCGTTTGAGAAAAGCCTCCGGCAGCAGTACCGCCCGGCTATTAGGTGGTAGCTTGCACCTGCCCCGCAAACTAACGATGCCCGATGGGTCCACCTTTACCGTACCCGATTCGACCTACCTGCTAAACATTCCGGAGTATCTGAACCTCCAGGACAATGCCTTTGCGCTTTCAGCGGTGACCACCGGGGGCCAGGTAACTCATGACAGCCACTATGAGGCCAGAATGAAGATGGACAGCTACAATGATTTTGGAGATCTCCAGACCTATCATCTGATCGCCGATGCCCTGCATGCCTATACCTATTCGGTGGTGATGAATAATGGAGTCTATCACCACCGGGTGAACAGTGAGGTCTTGAACAGCAATGGCACCACAACCTATACGACCACTTTTACCCAGGATATACCGCTTATTGGCCCGAAAAAAATCACGTCTCCCAATGGTCTGGAAACCAGCTACACCTACGATGCTTTTGGCCGGCTATATGAAGTAAAAGACCACAGCGGCAACCTTGTGAAGATACACGAGTATAACTATGCCAGCGGCAATAATTTTGTAAGGACCTATCTTCCGAGGGTGGCCAGCAGCAGCCTTGGCACTACACCGGCAAGCCGGGAGCGCATCGATCAGTATTATGACGGCCTGGGCAGGCCACGCTATACGCTGCACCACCGGGCCAGCCCCGATATAGTCCAAAGCCATGTGTACGATCATACCACCTACGATATCTATGGCCGGGTGGAGAAAGTCACCATACCGTTTTGGTCGTTGGGTACCAACTCCATTGCAGCTCCCGGTAGCGTACATGGAGATACCCTGCCCTATGGCCAGGTGACTGCCTATGACGACAGCCCATTGAACCGGCCTACGGTGACTTATGGTCCTGGTACGGTATGGTTCAGCAATCAAAAATCAATAAACCATGCCTACAAAGTAGCCGCAGCCGGAGTACGCAAGTATGTGCTTAACACCAGCGGCGGAGCCAATGTATCGGGTACTTATGGTAGTAATACGCTCTTTCAGACGGAGACCACGACCGAACAGGGTAATAAAGTGATCGAGTATCACGACAACGACGGCAAGCTGATCCAGCGCAGTGTGCAGGAATCGGCCACGGAATACATGACTACCGCTTATATTTATGATGCCTGGGACCGGGTGAAACTGGTCATCCAACCGGAAAGTTTTAAGACCTCCAGCAATTTTACGGAAGGAAGCAGCTATTTTATCAACGGGGTTTTTGCTCAAAAATACGATGGCCGGGGCCGGACCATGGAGCAACACGAACCGGGAGGTGGTTGGAGCCGCACCGTATACGACCGGCTGGACCGGCCGGTGATGACCCAAAATGCCCTGCAAAGTACGGATACAAAGTGGAGCTACCTACGCTACGATGCCCTGGGCCGGACCATCGAAAGCGGCCTCATCCATAGCGGCTCCGTAAGCGCCACTTTACAAAGCAACTTTAACGGGATCAATACGGCGTATGAACAATGGAATACCGGCAACAATACATATGGATGGGTTAGTTTTCCGGCTACCCTGCAGGCAGTGGCCACGGTAAAAGCCCGGAATGTGTACGACCACTACCCCAGCCTGGTGAGCAACACTGCTTTTGACGCTAACCATGCGTATCATAGCCGATTTACTTCCGGTAGCATTTTTGGCAGGGGCTTACTGACCTGGTCGTTCGCCTGGGATAGCGACCAACCCAGCACTTCATACCATCAGGTACACTACTACGATAATAAGGCACGACTGATGAAGACCATCAGCGGCCATCACCTGGGCGGCACAGACAAACCGGTGAAGGTCAGTACCCAGTACAACTTTGCCGGAGAGGTTACGGCAGCCAAAAGCACCTACAAAATAGATGACCTGAACGACATCACCCATGTCGATTCAACCACCTACGACCACACAGGCCGGCCAAGAACCTACTTCGGTGGTACCAATAGTCCTGCTGTACAGATCTGTACGACCCATTACGATGATATGGGACGGGTGCTGCGAAAGATCTACTATCCCGGCATGAGTTTTACTGCCGGCGATGGGGTTGACTTTATCTACCGGCCACCCAGCCCGGATACCTTAAATACAGAGGATATAGCCCGTAAAGGGATCATCCTGGATGCGGGTACGGAGATTCATGTCAGCGAAACACCGGTGAACACCTACCTGGCAGATATTGATTCTAACCTGGGCAATCCGATCCTGATCACCAACCTGCAGACGATCGACTACCAATACAATGTACGCAGCTGGCTGACAGGCATCAATCTGGATGCCCAGGGCCTCGCCAAGCCCAACCTGAGTCAGGGAGACCTCTTTAGTATGAAGCTGGCTTATGAGAGCGAAGGCCGCTATGATGGCAATGTGGCCAAGCAGTGGTGGCAGGTGGCTAAAGATGACAACACCCATGATGTGATACGCAGTTATGCTTTCAGCTACGATCATGCCAGCCGGCTCACGCTGGCTACCTATGTTGGAGACACCGGCGAAAAGTACGGGCTGGGTAACCTCACCTACGATAAAAACGGAAATATCAAAAGCCTCTCCCGCCAGGGAAAGATGGACAATGGTTATGGCACCATGGATAGCCTCCAATACACCTACACCGGCAACCGGCTGATGAAGGTGGAAGACGCGATCAGTGGCGATCACGGGGTAGACTTTGTCAACAGGAATAGCGGTACCAATGACTATACCTATTATACTGACGGCTGTTTGCAGCAGGATCTGAATGAGGGTATCAGTCAGATCGATTACGATCTTTATGTGGGCAAGCCTAAGCAGGTAACCCTGAGCAGTGGCGAGTGGATCAAATACCGCTATGCCGGTTCGGGAGCCTTGATCCAGCGGGAACTCTCCAGCGGAGAAGTGTGGGATTATGTAGGAGGCTTATTGTTGAAGAACGGACAACCTTACCAACTGGCTACCGCCGAAGGCACCGCCATTCGGGAAGACAGCACCTGGCGCCAGGTCTTTGAATACCGCGACCAGGTAGGCAATCTGCGGGTAGCCTTCACGCAGCGGAATGGCAGCCTGCAAAAGACGCAAACCAGCGCGTATGAGCCCTTTGGCGTACCCTTCCTGCAGCGCAACCTGAGCCCGGTCAAAGATCCGTACAGCTACCATGGCCACGAAGACACCCCCGATTTTGGATTACGGATGACGCTGATGGGCGCCCGGTGTTACAATCAGACCCTTGGGCGATTTTTGGCCCATGATAATTACAGTTCGGTGGCCCCAAATTGGTCCGGTTACCGGTTTGCATTTGACAATCCAGCCAACGTAACAGACCCAACCGGCAATTATGAAATTACCGATCATTATAGAGTGATGGGTGAAGAGAAAACCGGTGAGCAGATCGAACCGCAAAAGGCAGGAGATGACCCTATTGATGTACTGTATACGGATGGCTATGGTCTGTATAGTAGCAGAGGGGCTACCGGTGCTTTATTGTTGAGTGGAGTGTATCAGAATGCAAAATCGGGGCCTGGACCTGGTGATCCAATCCCCCCAGGTCATCCCTTATACCCATTGATCGAGTCCAGACAAGATGACATAGGTAATTGGCACTATTATAAGCGAGGTACTAATGAAGAGATACAGACTTCTGAAAGTGGATTGGATTATCTTTTTAATCAGGCCCAGGCCTTTTTACCTAATGCGATTGGGGCTATTACGAAGTGGCTGAATGCCTGGAAGGCGGGAAGAGATGGTAAGGGGGTAGTTCAAGCAGAGAGCAAAGTTTTCCTTGTTACAAAAGAAGGAGTTGTTCTACCTGAAGGAGCAAAAATTCCAGGTGAATTTGTAGAAAACCCTTTCCGAAGTTCTAACTATGGAATAATAGAAAATGGAAAATTCGTTGAAAAGCTAAGGATAGACCCAGCGACACCAGGGGTATGAAAGGACCAAACTTCAGTCATTATCATTTGAATGGGAGTAGCAAACATTTGACTGAAAATTGGCCTTGGTGGTAACTTTAAAAATATAGCAAAATGAAATTTAAAGATTTTCATTGGCACGATGCCATAATTAGAAACATACAAATTGACAGAAACAATCCCGGAAATGATGATTCAGTTTGGTTTGAGATAGAGTGGTCTGAAAATAATGAAAAAGGATTATTGGTTTTTGAAGAAGTTTATTGGACTTCGATGAATTTGAATTTTGGAATAATAGCAGATGAATCTATTTTAGTTGCGACCCAGTTAGATGAGCAAAATGAAGATTTGTCCAAATTTTACTTAAAATGGAAAGGGGCTATGAATGATGTGAAATTGAATACTTATAAAATTGAATTGAACTCAACGGGAGGTGAAATAAAAATTATCGCAAAAACATTTAGAGTTGGGAAGAAGTAGTTGCCGGTTAAGGGGGGACCCAAACCTACTCCTAATTTCAAAACTCCCACAAATGCACCTCAGTTACCACCATCTATTGTGCCAGAAGGAATGACTGTTAGGATTATGAAGCCAACACAACAATATCCTAATGGATATTGGAGACTTGAAAAGCCCATGCAACAGGGCGGGGCACAAGGAATAAATACAGCTACAATGAAACCTGGTGCACAACATGAAACTCATGTTCCATTACCGCTAGGATATTGGAAATAAAAAAGTAACAATATGTATAAAATTCCAGAAAGTTTTGACATTTTAGTTCTAAAGAGTGAGGTTATAAATCAAATAGCGTTTGGATTAAATTGCATTACTCTCTTTTTTGACAAAGGATTCATACAATTCTTCGGAAGTTTTTCATTTGGTTACCTTGGAAAACAATTTAACTATGATGAAGTCTATCCTGTTAAAAATGATTTTGGGTTACTACAAATTTTAGAAAAAGAAATTAAAAATGTTACATTGGCTAATAACAGAGAAGAATTGAAGATTGAATTTGAGGGAGGAGTAACACTATGCCTCATGGGTAATGAAATGTATGAATCCTTTATTATTAATATTAATGGAAATAAAGTAAGAGTATAAATGAAGTGTCCCCACTAAGAGGGACAAGCAAGAGATAGATGGAGTCCCTTGAATCAAAAAGATAAAGTTCATTGAAATAGTGTACATGGGGTCACCCCCGATTTTGGCTTACGGCTGACGCTGATGGGAGCCCGCTGCTACAATCAGACCCTTGGGCGGTTTTTTGACGCACGATAGTTACGGTTCGGCGGCCCCAAATTGGTCCGGTTACCGGTTTGCATTTGACAACCCAGCCAACGTAACGGACCCAACCGGCAATTATGAAATTACCGATCATTATAGAGTGATGGGCGAAGAGAAAACCGGTGAGCAGATCGAACCGCAAAGGCAGGAGATGACCCTATCGATGTACTGTATACGGATGGCTATGGTCTGTATAGTAGCAGAGGGGCTACCGGTGCTTTGTTGTTAAGTGGGGTATATCATAATTACAAAATCGGGTCCACTCCCAGATGCTCCAATCTCGCCAGGTCAGCCTTAGTACGGATTGGTTTTGAAAAAAAGATAAAGATAGAATGTCAGTATTCCGATCTGTCAAAATCAAGATTAGATCCTCTTGATGGGTTTGTTTACTCAAACAAGGAAAATGGGTAAAATGAAATCAACAAACCCAGTGTCAGTGAGAAATGCTGTTATCAAATAGTGGAAGCTCCACATGAAGGAAAAATCAGGAAGAGTTGCGTATTTTCAACAACGTCCCGATTATTATTTATTAAAATGCAGAATTATGTTATCAAAGAAATTAGCGATATTATTCCTTGTCATCTGGCAGCTTCCCATGCCGGTAGGCGCTCAGGATCATTTTTTTGTGGAGGGTTATAGCGATCAATTAAGTTACCTGCCGGGAGAGGATATCCATTTTCATCTCTCAACTTCCGAAGAGCGCTGCAGCATGCAAATTTTTCGTTTAGGCCAGGAAGAAAAATTAGTCTGGTCTTCAGACAGCATTGTGGCCGGGCATTATACCATACCGGAAAATGCCTCTTCGCATGGTTGTAAATGGCCATCGGCATTTCAACTGACCATTCCACAGGATTGGCAAACCGGTTATTATGAAGTTCGTTTAAAAGTCACCGATCGGGGAGGAAAGTTTGAACAGCGAAACAGACGGACCGCAGAAGGAACGATGTTTTTTGTCGTGCGTAATGCACACCCGGGAATACAGACAAAAATTTTGCTACAATTGGCTACCAACACCTACAACGCGTATAATAATTGGGGAGGTTCCAGTCTTTATGGATTTCACGGCCGGGCAAATTTACAAGGCCACCGGGTATCTTTTGAGCGACCGGGCAATTCACTTTTCCATCGGTGGGAGTATGATTTTGTTAAGTGGGCAGAACGGCAAGGTATTACCGTTGATTATGCAATCAATTCAGATCTGGAGTTTCATCCGGAAATTCTGGCGAATTACAATCTGGTGCTCAGTGTGGGCCATGATGAATATTGGTCCGCTCCTATGCGGGATCATCTGGAAGATTTTATTGGGAAGGGTGGCAACGTAGCCTTCTTTAGCGGTAACAGTGTTTGCTGGCAAATACGCTCCGAAGATGATGGAAGGGCTCAGACATCCTGGAAGCAATGGTATAATATGGATCCGGTGTATAAAACCGGTCCTTATCAGGAACTGTCAACCTTATGGAGTCATCATCTGGTCAATCGACCGGAAAATCAACTGACCGGTGTGGGGTTCCTCTTTGGTGGTTATCATAAAAGTCATGGTCAATTTATGGACGGATCGGGTGCCTATACCGTACATCGCCCGGGTCACTGGATTTTTGAAGGCACCGGATTGACAAAAGACGAGGAGTTCGGCGATAAAAATACCATCGTAGGGTATGAGTGCGACGGGTGTGAAATGACCATGGTTGACGGCTTACCTGAACCCACCCACCGGGATGGGACCCCGGAAAATTTTGTGATTCTGGCCACCGCTCCTGCCAGCTGGCATCCGGATGATTCCGAATGGTATGATCAATGGGAGAAAGGTCGGATCGGTGCTGCGGTGGTTGGAATATATACCCGGGGAGGTACCGTTGTCACGGTAGGTAGCACCGACTGGGCTCACGGGCTAAAGGGTGATGATCCGGTCATAGAAAAAATAACCCTCAATGTGGTAAAGCAGTTATCGGTAAGACGATAAATCCAGTGAAAAAAGCGTTGTCACCCCTGTAAGGTGATACCGCGATTTGTGATGAAATGATACGATAGAAAAGCGTTGTCACCCCTGAAAGGTGCGACACCGCGATTGTGCAAACTATTCAGATGCCTTTTTTAATCCTTCGGTGGTTACAAAATATTTAGCGATCATATTAGGCACCTCCCATTCCGGTAATTTTCCTGCTTTTAAATATTCGAGATATTTTCGGGTGACCTGTGCAAAGTGTGCCTCATGTCCATCTTTATATTTATCCGGAATTTGAATTACCCAACCTTTATTGTTTTCTGTAAAACTCAATCCTGAAAACTGATTATTTAATTCCGAGATTGATTTTTCCAGCGCCGGTAATAAATCCGCCTTATTACCCAAAGGTTCTACATACAAGGTAGGTAGATAATTTTCATCTGCTCCCTGGCGGATGATTATATTGGATTTCGTTCCCTTCATAATGCTGTAGTGCGTATCACCGGTTCCGGGTGGTGCCTCAAAATTCCAGATGACGGAAACTTTAGCATAGGTATCTTTTACTTTAAAGGTAATCTCTCCATTGGCAAAGACCTCCAATACCGAATCTTTCGTGACATATGTCTCCAGATAATCCGGGTACTCCTCCAATTGAGTGACTTTTTCAAATTGGGATGGAACTAAATAGGTAGCCCAACGACGAGCCTTCTCTACCTGAATATCCGATTTATAGTTGAGTACCTGTTCCGGGTAACATTCCCAAAAGACCAGATCCACCAAATGGGTAGTCACATCCACAATTCCTTCTCCCTGTTGGGTCACATCAAAAAACCAGGCTGGTCGCTTAATCGGATTGCCGGAGACTAACTTGGAATAATGATGTACGCTCTCTTTGGTAATGGCAGGATCCTCGACCGTACCCTGCAACAAACTTCCAAACAAATCAGGTATCTGAGACAATGCCTTTTGCAAACCCGTAGTTACTTCAAATCGCTCCGTCATGATATCATATAGGAGTACGTTGTTTTTCTTCGCAACTTCAAATGACTCAACCAACAAAGAAAATTCATCCGCGCTAATGACCATCGGTTTATCTGCCAGAACATTAATGGAGTTTGATACCGCGCGATGAATGTAGTCTGTCTTTTTTGCATTGTTACCGGAAACCACCATAACATTTCCTGGTTTTTCCGAAATCATCCTTTCAAAAAAATCCGGACCTAAATGAATCTCATCTTTCCAGGAAGTAGGATTTTCCGGACGATTATTATAGGCTTTTATAGCTCCGAGATAATTCTCCACTTCCGGTCCTTCCGGAGCATATACATAGACCGTGGAAGAAACATCTTCATACATATCTTTCTGCACCAGAGCTGCATGAAAATGCCCTGGGTCCACATTCATCAGGGTTACTGGTTTTTGTTCCATCTCTGTCTGGTTTTGCTCAGTCTGGTTTGCACATGACATTAGAAAAAGTAAAAAATAAAATGGAGTCAATTTGTCCATGCTTATCCAATTTCTGCGATTAATGGTTTTTACTCTCATGGTAATTCAATAGCTGCCTTAATAATTTGAAAAGTTAAATTAGAAAATAATTCAGGATTATTGATTTCTAGCTCCTGCATTTTTGAACGGTCATTGACCTGATATGCTTTCAGATATCTATTGACCACTCCTCTCCTCTCTGATCCAGGAATCTCCCTGAGAGAAAAATTACGGCTATTTGATTTTTCCAGTTTTATATTAATTAAATCCTCGAGATCTCCGCCAAGAGTATCTATGCTTTTATGATCCATCACTGCCTGTTGATGTTTTTTAACCAGATCCGGTTTGCCTATTTTTTGATAGGAATAGGATAATAAATAATCAGCAATCCGGTCATCGGGATTGTAGGGCTTGCCGACACCGAGGTTCTCCGGCCATTGTTGTACATTCTGTAAAAGATCTACGGATTTGACATATTCTCCCTTTTTAATAAATTCCAACCCTGCCGCCAGATTCGCATCTTCCCAGAGTTGCCTCCCCAATGAAGCTCCTTCAAAAGGCAACACATTTACCCCTTCCAAAGCATCTACTGCAGCAATGTATTGTTTATTGTCAATAAGAGACCGGGCATATTGCATGGCAATGACATAATTGTCCGGCAATCGCTCATTAGCTTCCTTAGCAGCAATAATGTACTTTTCCTGCATACCCTGACTCTGGTAATAATTTAATAAATCATCCCAGGCTCTCCAGTTGCTTTTATCGATTAGCAAAGCATGCTCCAGATCGTGCATACCACTTTCTCCCAATTTCTCCCTTAAATCCCCCCGGGCCAAATAAAGGGGAGCAAAATGAATTTTCTCCTCAAGTTGATTCAGCAGATTTAGTGCCTCTTTCTGATGGCCCAGGGCCCAATGATTTAATGCCAGGTAGTATTTAACTTGCCAACTTTCATTATTTGCGCTTGCCCATTCCAATACTTTAATGGTCTCCGGCCGGTAGGGAAAAACCATTTCACTGGATAGATCAGTGACTTCTGATAAATATTGAGCTGAATGCTCCGGATCTTTTTCCTGCATCAGATACGACCACCACAGATCAATCAATGCATGTTGAGGTGCTAAATCGAGAACGGCCACTGCATCTTCATTTCTTCCTAAATTATAATATAGGATCGCCAGCTCCAGAAAAGTCTGGTAGGTTAATTCACTGCGATGACTGTCCAGAAATGCTTGTTTATCACCCTCCAGTTTACTGATCAGAAATTGCTCCATTTTCGCAAAATGATTAAGCGGATCCAAAGCCCGGATGCCACTTATCTGACGGATAGCCGCCACTGTATTTCCACTCACCCGACTGGCGACAGTCAGTACAATTCTTGCTCCAAAATGAAAGCGGTTAAAATCAAGGGCGTTTCTGGCATATCTGGTGGCATTTTCCAATTCATTATTTTTCAGGTGGATCTCTGCCATCGCGGCATAGGCATCTGCCCGGTATTTTAAGGATCGGGCGGCCCAGCCAAAACATTCGAGTGCATTTATTTTCTGATCAAGAGCAGTATAAATTTTTCCTGCAATAAAATTACCATCCGCATCATAAGTATCTATTTGCAAAGCTCTTTTTATATAGGTCAACGCTTCGGCATACAAAGCACTTCGTAATTTCAAATCGGCCAATGAATTCAGGGAGGAGATATTTTCATGATCAACTTTCAGACATTGTAAAAATAAATCCTCTGCGGTTGCATAATTCCGGAATTTCATCTCCTCCATACCCTGCCGGCACAAAGAAGTCGCTGTAGGAACCGGAAGGTCCACGTCCGGGTTCTTTCTTTCCGTAAAATCACGATCCAATTTCAAATCTTTGTTTTCCGATTTATAATATAAATCCATCTCGCCCACTTCGACTATAAATATTCCATCCGGACGCTTAGCCTTGATCGTCTTCACATCCATGGGCATCAGATCAAATTCCATATTCATCAATTCCAAATCGTCAACTTTCAGGAGCAGTTGTCCCGCTGATTTTTCCAGGGCATTGATTCCGATTACAAGACTATCTCCATCTTCGACGATATGCAGAATTCCTTTGGGAGAAACATCACTCAGACCTCCAATTTTTTTTACGGGAAACCAAATTTCCCGCCAGAGATCGGAACGCCCAGGTTCAAAATCCACCTGCGTAATAGGTGTTTGCTCACGTCCGGGTGAAAACTGATTAAGGAGCCGGCCGGCTTGAAATTCGATGTATTGTCCATCCGTATCCGTCAGTAAATCTTCCCAAATTCCACCAGATCTGGATAGTGCCCAGAGCCACAATTTCTGACCCGGCATTTCATCATATGGTGACCAGTGGCCAAACCCAAATTGACGATCATGGTAATAACCACCAAAAAAATCGTTGTATTCACCTACTACGTGGTAGGACTTACTGCCACCGAAATTATTTTCCTTATAGATATTCAGGTTTCGACCGTCTTCATCTACCGGCCAGGCATGTGGATCACCAGGATGACCAACATACAATGTACCAGGACAGAAAAACTCCAAATCATCCGAAGCCACTGCTGCTCCGGTCATCCAATTGTAGTAGGCCTGGGAATGGTGCGTTGGATTATACCATAAGACCCTTGTCTCAAAAAATGCTTTATCCGGGGCTAACAAGACCTCCACTCTCCATTGAGTACGGGAAGGTAAATCAATCGCGCCAACAGTACAACTGACACTGCCATCGTCATAATTCTGAATAGTATAGTCAACCGGAGTTGACGTTGAAGGATGATGGCCGATGATACCAAAATTAAACTCAATACCTCCTGATGTCCAGGGGCCACGCATCGCAATATTCCGGAACTTCATAACTTCATTTCGATAAATGAATTCTTCTCCGGTTGATTTTTCAATGGCCCCCCAGATCTTTCCTCCCACTTCTGGTAATACATATACTTCGATATAATCATTTTCCAGTTTGATGACTTTCCAGTCTTTCATTTCGGCATCATGCTTATATCCTTCGTATTTAAAATACGGATAAATTTTTGGATTGGTTGTAAGGATTGGTACGGGATCCGGATCATCAAAAGGATAGGTTTTAAAAATGTGGTTATATTCACTGATGGTGGCCTGCTTCTGAGCTGCCAGGGTTGAAGTACTGCAAAACCACAGCAATAAACAAAGTCCGGGTGACAGGACCTTCAACAAGTTTTTATGGGGAGTTTTCATAGAACAGGCTTCCTTTGATGATAAGGAGACTCAAGATAAGGATCTCTGCGCAAATTGACCTGCTGTTGGAACGGATCATGAATACATGAATATCTGAAATTGGCTTAGATTTGCCGCTCAATTTTTCATCATGCGAGCATCCAGATGGGCGGTAAGTAGCGTCTTCTTGACCAATGGGGTTCTTTATGCCTCTTATGTTTCGCGGATACCGGACATTCAGCAACATTACCAGCTGGACTATAAAGGGGTTGGGTTTGTCTTACTGACCGGGGCCGTCGGCTCCCTGATAGCCATGCCGTTTACCGGTGGTCTGATCTCCATGTGGGGAAGCAAGCGGGTTACCCTCACCGCTTCATTTCTGTTTTGTCTATCGGTGGCGTTATTTATGTTATCTCCCACCATTGGTCTCCTGGCTTTTATATTTTTTTTGAAAGGTATTGCTGCCGGGATCACTGATGTCGCTATGAATGCTCAGGCGGTTCTTGTAGAACGATCCTTTCAACGCCCGATAATGGCTGCCTTTCATGGTATCTTCAGTGTGGGAATGTTTGCCGGAGCGGCTTTAGGAACTATGTTTATTTCTATGAAGGTCAATGTTTTACACCACCTGATCATCATCTCATCAGCCGGTTTTCTGTTTGTGATCAGCTTAGCCCGAAATCTGGTAAAAGAGGATTTTGAAATCACTATACTTAGGAAAACAAAGAAGAAGTTCATCAATGTACCATCGACTGCATTGATTGGGATCGGTGTCATTTCGTTCTGCGGTATGTTAGCAGAAGGAGCGATGGCCGACTGGAGCACTAATTTTATGCGGGAAGTCGTAGAAGCATCGCCATCCCTGGCACCTTTGGGTCTAACCGCTTTTTCTCTGGCCATGGTGATCGGCAGGTTTTTAGGAGATCAGGCACGTATGTTTTTTGGTGACCAGCCACTGATCAACATCAGCAGTATGCTGGCCATCGCGGGTCTGATATTGATTATCAGTGGTCTGTCTGTGGTGATTTCTATTTTTGGATTTTTTCTTGCCGGTATTGGATTATCTGTGATCGTACCCATTGTGTACAGCAAAGCCGGTAACACACCGGGTATTGATGCCGGAACCGGAATCAGCATGGTCACGACCATTGGTTATTCGGGATTCATGGTAGGCCCTCCGGTGATCGGTTATCTGGCAGATTGGAAAGGACTGCAAATTGCCTATGGTTTTGTGCTTTTACTACTGATTGTGATGTTTTTTCTGAACCGCCTCAACCGGATTACTTCCGGTTAGTGTATAGCGATCGATACCGCGCAGGGGTGATTGGATGGTAGAAATTACCCTTTCGTGGGAATATTTTTGGGTGAGGATTTCTGTTGAAATCTGTCACAAATGCCCTCAGTCGGTGGATTTGTACCTGTCTCACCGTAGCGGAGGGATCAACTTTGCTTTAATTTATACGGCCTCCTTCACAAAAGTACCCCAGGTTAAATTAATTTTTTCTGCTTTGTGAGCATCTGCCCTTTCGATAGCCATGAGTGCTGCATGCTCCACCACCCACTCAAAATTATTCAATCCGACGGAGGTTATCTCCGCATCCGGTGCCGGATTACAAAAATCAATGGCATAGGGTATACCGTCACGCACCGCAAATTCAGCCGTATTAAAATCATATCCCAACCCTTCATTAATTTTCAAAACCAGATTTTCGATTTTTTGCAGAAGTCCCTTAGGATACGGAGGTGCTTCCTGCAGATATCGAAGATGATGCGGATTTCGGGGCTCATAAGGCATGATATGCACATATTTTCCTCCAATACAATAGCAGCGGAAATAATAATCAAAATCAATATTTTCCTGCAGCATCATCACAAGATGTCCTGTCTCCGCATATGAAGTAAATATTTCTTCAAAATTATGCACTTTATAAACACTCTTCCATCCACCACCGGAATGTGGCTTCATATACAATGGAAAGCCTCCCAGATATTCGACCATCTTTTCCCATTCAAGAGGAAATTTCAAATTTCGAAATGATTTCGCATTGGTGTCCGGGGGCATCTCACGGGAAGGAAGTAATACCGTTTTAGGTACCGGTACATTTATTTTCTCGGCTAAAACATTATTAAAAAATTTTTCGTCTGCACTCCACCAAAAGGGGTTGTTAACTACTGCTGTACCGCAGGCAGCAGCATTCTTCAGATAAGCGCGGTAAAACGGTACATCCTGAGATATCCGGTCAACCAACACGGCATATCCGCAGCTTCGGGCCTGAACTACCTCTTCAACATGAGCAAGTTCCGCTTGAATACCCTTTATTTTTTTCGAGTTAATGCGGTCGACAAATGCCTGAGGAAAAGTCTGCTCCTGACCAAAAAGAATACCGATTTTTTTCATATTTCCATGATTTGGATATGCAAAAGTAAGATTTTCAGGCAATGCGGACGAGATAAACACCATCCGCCCGGATGTCCATTCCAGCTCTAAAAAACCCGTGAAATAGTTCATGAACATTGAACCCGGATTATACATTAGATTATCTATGACGAGGTAAAACTGCTGTAAATACGGGCACATAAGCCCTTTTTGATTCTCACTCCCGCGCAGCGCGGGACAAGCTATGATGGTGACCATGTCTGCGAGTCAAAAAGCCCTTGGAGCACCCGTCTTTATTGCATTTTTACCTCTCACTACGAAAACCCAGTGAATAATCCCATCTAACTTGCTTTTAAGACATTGTTATCCAGTCTTTTATACATAATAAAATCATTCGGATCTATTCCCAATCTTTTCATAGTTCTGGTCTTCCAAGTTAGACTATCATAACTACAACCTCTTTTGTATTAAGGATCCGGGTTGAACCTTTCTTTTACCAAGCAAGAACTTTTTTATACCTTCCTGAAATGACACAAAAAGTACTTCCTCATTCCTTATTTACCGAATTCGATATTTCATTATTTCAGGCAGGGAAACACTTCCGTCTCTATGAGAAATTCGGTGCTCATCCCATGACGCATGAGGGTCAGGAAGGTGTCTACTTTGCTGTTTTTGCACCGATGGCAGACCGGGTTGATGTAGTCGGCAGTTTTAATAATTGGAATGGGCAGGACACCAACCTATTTGTTCGCTGGGATACTTCCGGAATTTGGGAGGGTTTCATTCCCGGAGTCAAAGTCGGTGACCTTTACAAATATCAGATATATCCCAAAGTAGGGCATCAGATCCTCTACAAAACCGATCCTTATGGCTTTTACCAGGAACAGGCCCCTAAAACAGCCAGTATTGTCTGGTCTCTGGAGCATAAATGGAAAGATAAAAAATGGTCAAAGAACCGGCACAAATACAATAACTTATCCGCACCGTTCAGTATTTACGAAGTCCATAGTACATCCTGGAAAATTCATCCCAACGGTGATCTGTATACCTACGATGAACTGGTTGAGCATCTGGTGCCCTATGTTAAAGACATGGGCTTTACCCATATAGAATTTCTTCCCATCATGGAGCATCCTTTTGGTGGTTCATGGGGCTATCAGGTCAATGGATTTTTCGCTCCGACCAGCCGCCAGGGAGATCCACAAGCCTTTATGCGACTGGTTGATGCGTTTCATGCGGAAGGGATCAGTGTCATTCTGGACTGGGTACCATCGCATTTTCCATCTGATGGCCACGGACTGGCGACTTTCGACGGCAGTTGTGTGTATGAGCATCCTGATCCGCAGAAGGGATACCACCCGGATTGGAAGAGTCACATTTTTAACTATACCAGAGCGGAAGTAAGGTCATTTCTGATTTCCAGTGCATTATTTTGGCTGGAACATTTTCATATTGACGGACTGAGAGTCGATGCGGTGGCGTCCATTTTATATCTCGACTATTCCAGGAAAGAGGGAGAGTGGACACCTAATCAATATGGTGGAAACTACTATCTGGAAGCCGTCGATTTTATCAAGGATTTTAATATGGCGGTATACCAGAATTATCCCGACGTACAAACCATTGCCGAAGAATCAACTGCTTTTCCAATGGTGACCCATCCCATTCATTTAGGTGGTCTGGGATTTGGGATGAAGTGGATGATGGGTTGGATGAATGATACCCTTGAATATTTTAAAACAGATCCGTTTTTCCGTCGATACGAGCAGGGGAAACTGACCTTTAATATGTTTTATGCTTATTCGGAGAACTATGTTTTACCCTTATCCCATGATGAGGTGGTCCATGGAAAGGCACCTCTGATCTATAAGATGCCTGGTGACGAATGGCAGAAATTTGCCAACCTGCGATTGTTGTTTGGTTACATGTTTATGCATCCGGGAAATAAATTGTTATTTATGGGGGATGAGTTTGGTCAAACCAAAGAATGGAATTATCAGGAGGAATTGCAATGGCATCTATTACAATATCCTTCCCATCAAAACGTGCAAGCTCTGGTGAGGGATCTCAATAACCTAATTACCACTGAAAAAGCAATTTACGACCAGCAGGATAACCCCGATGGTTTTGAATGGATC
>JBGTCB010000194.1:0-5084 GCA_041748995.1 Saprospiraceae bacterium
CTGCCGGTGTGGGAACCCGGAAATAATCGATACCCAAAATCTGAAACATCGCCAGAATACGATGGGTGTTGCCTCCACCCCACTCCCAGAGTGAAGCCCCGGCGGTTTCTTCCCGGATGTACAAGAGATTGTCGGGCCTCGAAGGGGTGCCTACAAACATTAGGGGAATCGCCTGGCCCTGAAGTAAGTCGCCAAACCGGTCTTCAATCCGTTGCACGACCCTGTTGGTCAGCATTTTATCACGCTGCCAGACGATATAGTTGGCATAGGCAAGGCGGGTTCCGGAGCCCCAGTAGTATATAAAACATATGATGGTCAACCCCGCAAGTACGGGTTTGATCTTAACCGGGGCTGAGCGGGCAGCTAGGTAGACGATCCCGGCCAGCAACAGGGGCAACGACATAAAGGTCCTGGCCTGCCAGGGCTTTGCGGTTATAATCAGTAAGGTAAAAGGTGCCAGAACGGCCAATGAAAAGAAAACCAGTGAACGGATCTTTTCCCTATATCCCGGCAGTCGAAGGATCCTCGTCAAAATAATCCAAAAGCAGAGGATGACCACAACTCCGGTGATCCAGCCTATATACCATCGCTGACCCAACAATAAAGCAGCGATTTCACGAACCACAAAGATTGGATCATATGCATCAAGAAAGGATCCATCGTAGAAGTTTGTGATGGCATGATAGCGATCCTGGATGCCATTTATTTTCCGGATAACACCGGCAATCAAAGCATGCAGGCCGACGCCGAGGATCATGCAAACTGCAAAGAGCCATCCAGTCCTGGACGACACTTTTTGGAGACCTTTTTGGTTCTTCAACTGGAGGGTAGTCAGGTAAAGGAAATACACCACTGGTGCTGCAAATAACAATGACTGATAGACCGAAATAGTCAGAGTCATGCATAGAACAGTGAAAAGATATCTGCGAAATCCCTCGGGTGTATGGATGTAGAAATACACCGAAGCCACAGAAAAGATCAATCCTATGTAATACCCGTATTGTACGATATTAAATTCATACACAAAGGCGATCATAGGATAACACAGGGCAAAAACCGCGGCCAGATACCTTTCTTTGCCATCAGTACTATCCCAAAGGTGCATAGCCAGGATAAAAGAAATCAGATTGGCGATCACTGCCAGCAGGATATGGAAAAATGGGAGCGAAGGTCCCCACTGAAACAGCAGGCCCAGCACATACATACCCCAGCGGTCATGATTGAAATAGACCGGCATAGGACCCCGGTGGAGAGAGGCTCCTTCTTCATCAATCGAAATGGTCGCATGGAAAATTTCGAATCCGAAAACCAAAAGTGAAATCCCTAAGCAGTAGACAAGAAAATGACGATTGCTGTACAGATACTTCTGAACATCCCACCGGTTAATCATTTCAATAAGAGACTGGACCCCTCAAGATATAAAGTCTTACTTTCTTTTCCTCAATAATTAGGCTAGGGATACCAGGCTAGTGTACTCAAAAAGAAAACCTCCCAGAGTGTGGGAGGCTTCTGTAACGAACTTCTAAACGAAAACCAAATATCTGCCTTGAGGGCGATATTATTTTATACGGAGGTTGTTTCTGCCCAAAATGGTTTTGTTTTGTAATGCTCATACACCTTGGTCAAATAGGTGGTGTCTCCTGCTTTTGGCCAGTGTTCCTTGTCAAACCCCGGTGCATTCTCCAATCGTTCCTTTGGTACATTGAGGACGCAGCATTTATTTGCCTGATCGACACTGATACTATCCCATGGAATGGCAAAAAGCTTATCTCCCATACCAAGAAAACCACCAAACGATAATACAGCATAAGCCACAGAACCGTCATGCAGATTGATCATTAAATCTTTAATGCTTCCTAGCTGTTCTCCCTGGGGATTTTTCACATCATTACCATTAAGGGATGATGCAGATAAAGTGTTAACTCTCATGCTTATTCTGTTTTAAAGGTTATTAAATTCTATAGTACACCTTTAAGAGAACCTGATCTTTGAGATTGTTCGGTCGGCAGGTCCGCTTTCCACCCCGGCTCACCGACTATTTGGGACCATCCAACGACTATAGTTGATGGATTTAAAGGGGTGTTGCATGTTTGTGACATAAATATAAAATCATGAAAAATTTCTCTTTGTTGTTTCTTGTTCTGCTGCTTTTACTGGTTGGTAGCTGTATTCCTTCTCTCCATGGTATCGCAACTGATGAAAACCGAATTACTGATGATCGAATATTGGGAATCTGGTCAACTACGGAATCACCAGGTAAGACCATTGATGGCACCATGGCTCCTAAAATAACCCGTGCAACAGACCGGACAAAGCCGGCATATTCCTACTATGGTCTGGGGTGGACATTTGAAAGAATTATAAGTGTGACATATAAAATTAATGATACTCAGATGGTCCATACTTTGATGCCCAATTCCCATTTACCGGAGAATATCCACATTATTGAAATTGATTCACTACCTTTTTATACTCTTATTTACCGCGAAATTATTGAAGGTGACACGGTGACCTATGACATGATCGTCAGTCTGACCAGAATCAATCAACATGTGCTTATGGATTTTCAACCTAACAGTGAATCCCATAAATTATTCCAGGGTCGGTTTGGGATCAATTTCATTCAGGGTCATTCTTTTGCCCGGGTTGAGTTTGCCAAAGGTGACCTTCGGATTTCACCCCTGCACAGTGAATATATCGAAGAGCTCATTAAGCAAAAGAGAATCCGTCTGAAACACGAAATTATCGGAGAAGAAGGCATCATTTTGACTGCGTCGAGCCGGGAATTGAGGGATTTCATCAGTAACTATAGCGATGATCCCCGTCTATTTGATGAGGTGGAAGTGTTAAAACCAATGCTATAAATCGAATGTTGTTGAAAGATAGGGCACTATATAAAATATTATTCCATACAGTACTTTGGGGATTGTCGTTTTATCTTCTCTTTCAACTATTTACGATTGACTATAGTACAGGTAAAGCGGATGTAATTTACACCGCTTTATTTCATCTGCCGCTGATTATAGCAGTTTATATTCATCTGTATTTCATCCGGTATTTCTTTCCTAAACACCGGTACACTATTTACCTGACTCTGACCATTCTCTTAGTGATAGTCTGCAGCAGATTTTATTTTATTATTTTCGAAAAATTGGTTCCATTATTTCTTGATGGATATTTCTTCATTGCATATTATAATTCCTGGCAAATTATTCAGTTTATCATCGCTTATATCTTTTTATCACTCCTGTTGCATTTATCAGTTGGATGGTTTATTCTCAAGGAGCAAGAGCTTCAATTACAAAAGGAAAATCATCAGGTACAGCTCAAAAATCTGAAGTCACAAATTAACCCTCATTTTTTGTTTAACAGTCTAAATAATATATATGCACTTTCTGGTTCCAATAATCCTCAATCCAGAAATTACCTCAACAGATTGTCTGATGCGTTGCGTTATATGATCTACGATACGGAGGCAGATCTGGTGCCTCTGAAAAGTGAAGCCGAATACCTGGAGAATTATTTTGAAATTGAAAAACTGCGATTACCAGATACAACCAGAGTGCGTTTTACAAAAACCGGAAGGACTGATCAATACATGATTGCACCGTTACTCTTGCTTCCGTTGGTCGAAAACTGTTTTGCACATTGCGATCGACGGAGCCCAATTATTGAAATTGATCTGAAGATAATCGATGAGACCCTACATTTTACAACCCGTAATAATAAGGCACCATCGCGTCTGCAGGCTACCGGGGGTGTTGGTTTGAACAATGTTAAAAAAAGACTCAAGCTGATTTATCCGGGTCGGTTTGAACTGAAGATAGAAGACGCCTTGGAAAGTTTCCTCATTTTTCTCACGATAAATTTAACCGATAATGAAGTATCAATGCCTGATCGTGGATGATGAGCCACTGGCGAGAAATATCATCCGGGAGTATCTGCTTCAGGTACCTGACTTTATCATTATAGCTGAATGTGATGATGCTGCCGGAGCACAATTAATTATGCTCGAAAAGCAAGTTGATTTACTCTTCCTGGATATCGCGTTGCCGGGACTAACCGGTATGCAGTTTTTAAGGACTTTAGCAAAACCGCCGGTAGTTATTTTTACGACGGCTTATTCCGAATATGCCGTGGAGGCATTTGAAGTTAATGCATTTGATTATCTGGTGAAGCCGATTTCATTGGTGCGCTTTCTCTCGGCAATTGATAAAGTTCGCGTTTTTTTTAAGGGCATGATAAAAGACAACGTCGATTCTCATACCTGGATTAATATCAGAGAGAGCAGGAGAATACATCATCTTTACACATCAGAGATTCTTTATTTGCAAGCTTACGGTGACTATGTAAGGGTCTTTACCAAAGGACAGACGATTATGACGAAGGATAAATTAAGCACCATTAAAGAGAATTTACCGGCCATTTTTGTTCAGGTTCACCGGTCATATATTGTGAATCCGGAAGTTATTAAATTTCTGGAGGGGAATATCCTGATTGTTGGCGATGTGAAGATACCAGTATCTGATTCCTACCGGGAGGAATTGATCAGAATTTTAAGGTAAATGTAATGTACGATGTACGATATAAGATATACGATATAAAAACCTGATTTCAGAGTATAAATTAAAGGCCTGGCAGGCACTGTGTTGCAATTCTAAGAAAGCGCACCGGAATTTTAGGAAAAATTTAGTACAAATAAGACAGCTCTATCCTCAAGAGATATTGTAGTTTGTAATGCAACAGAATGATGAGAGATCATATTTCAAAATAGAGGTGCCTTAAATTCTAAAACTACCTGTCGTAAACCGTATCATCCTCCACATCCACCCTGATTCGCTTCTGCCGGTTGGCTAATTCCCAGGTGAGATGGAAAATATGTTTGGTGACCATTTCGTATTTGTCAAAAAGGATTTTATCTGCCGTATCGGAAGGTTGATGGTAGTCTTCATGCACCCCGCTAAAAAAGAAAATCGCCGGTACTCCGTTTTTAGCAAAATTGTAGTGATCGGAACGATAATAAAAACGGTTGGGATCGCTTTTGGCATTGTAGGTATAATCGAGATCCAGATGACTGTAAGTAT
>JBGTCB010000195.1:0-3945 GCA_041748995.1 Saprospiraceae bacterium
GTATTGTCGTACCGGCCAGAAATGAAAAAGGTAATATCGAGCAAGCCATTTTGCGTACTCCGGCATTTGGCACCTGGCAGGAATTCATTTTTATAGAAGGGCATTCTTCTGATGGTACGTTCGAAGAAATGGAACGGATCAAGGCTAAGTATACTGATCGAAATATAGTGTTGATGCAACAATCAGGCAAAGGAAAAGGAAATGCCGTGCGGGAAGCTTTTGACCAGGCCACGGGTGAGGTACTAATGATTCTCGATGCTGATTTAACAACACCACCGGAAGATATGCCTAAGTTTTATGAGGCATTGGCCCAAAATAAAGGTGAATTTATCAATGGATGCCGCCTGGTATATCCTATGGAAAAACAAGCCATGCAGTTGTTGAACTATATAGCCAATATGTTTTTTGGAGTGTTTTTTACCTACGTACTGGGGCAACCTTTGAAGGACACCCTTTGTGGTACTAAAGTTTTATTAAAGAGGGATTATGAGAAAATCAAGGAAAATCGAAGCTATTTTGGAGATTTTGACCCCTTTGGAGATTTTGATTTGCTTTTTGGGGCGGCAAAACTCAATTTGAAAATGGTTGAAATTATTGTACGCTATAAAGACCGATCATACGGAACAACTCAAATAAGTCGTTTCCGTCATGGCTGGTTATTGATAAGGATGAGTCTCTTCGCTGCGAGGAAAATTAAATTTGTTTCATAAAACGACCAGTGCTTATTTATTTTCTGAATAAAAGTCTTTTATTAGTGATATCCCAGATTGGTTCGAATTACGTCTATACTGTAAGTGGGGTGAACTGTTTGGTTTTTCTCGGTGACCCTATAGTTTTTAGGGGTTATCCCGGCCCACCTTCACAGATGTTTTTTGGAATTCTCCTTCAGATTATTTACCGGCTCCATGAGGAAGTTCTGATTATTGAAACTACCGGTGATGACGTCAAGACCTGCCGGATAGATCATGCAGGGATTTAAATATCAATTTCACCATGATCTCGACTCTCCGCAACGCACCCTGGAGCATGGGGAGCTAATCCGGAAAAAGTATTTTCTTCGGAAACTCTATACCAAATGGTATGGGATACTTTTTGAGGAAATACCGGACTATGAGAAAAGAGCTATCGTCGAATTGGGTTCGGGAGGAGGCTTTTTGAAAGAATTGGCTCCCAATATTATCACTTCTGATTTTCTTGACCTGCCAACGAATGATCTTTCATTTTCTGCTTTGGAAATTCCGTTTGCAGGCAAATCGTTAGATGGAATATTTATGATTGATACATTCCACCACTTACCGGATATTTGTCAATTTCTCAGGGAAGTTGATCGCACACTCAAAACCGGAGGTAAGCTGGTGATGATCGAGCCCGCCAATAGTCTTTGGGGTAGATGGATTTATCAAAATTTTCACCACGAGCCTTTCTTGCCTAATGCGGACTGGACAATTCCGTTGTCGGGTCCACTCAGTGGGGCTAACGGAGCACTGCCCTGGATCGTTTTCCAACGAGATCGCCAGATTTTTGAGGAGATCTTTCCGGATCTATCTATTAAAACCATTAAATATCATACACCATTTATTTATCTGGTGAGTGGGGGAGTATCTTTTCGACAGTTATTGCCCGATATTACCTATTCCTTCATTAAATTGGTCGATCAATGGTCATCAAAAGTTACATCGCAGTTATCCATGTTTATGACCATTATTATAGATAAAAAATGAATCCTTAAATTGAAATCATGCCATTATTAACCAAACAGGAACTCTCGAAAGCACTTAATTCGGTTACAACGATCCCCCTGATACCCTTCCGGAAAGGGAAAATTGACTATGACGCCCACCGGAAGAATATCCATTATCTCATGAAGAATAACCATCTGAGTGATAACCGGCCCAGAATAATTTGTATCGCCGGTACCAGCCTGATTCACCATGTGTCATTAAATGAACAAAATGAACTGCTTGAGATCACCGGAGAGATCATGGGAGATCAGGGAGTGCTCATGTCTGCTATCGTACCTAATCCGCTGGATACGATTGGTACATTAATCGAACATCAATCACAGATGCCCAGACCACCGGATGTCTATTTAATTATGCCTTTGAGTGGTGTTTACAGTTCCCAGGGATTGTATGAAGGTCTGATGGACATTGGGGATCAATATGGAAGTCGATATGGTGCCCGTTTTCTGTATTATCACCGTCTGAGCCGTGATGAGGAATTTGTAATTAAATTAATTAAAGATTCTGATGCCTTTGTCGGAATAAAAGTAGGAACCCGGGTGGAAGATGTTTCCAATCTGGTGAATGGGATCGGAGACCATGGGGTTGTGATCTGGGGTATTGGTGACCGTAGCACCGAAGCTGCTCAATTAGGTACCAAAGGTCATACTTCCGGAATCTCCGTCTTATATGTAAAAGCCGGAGATTTGATTAACAATGCTCAGCGAACTGGGGATTTTGCCACTTCACTGGAACTGGAAAAAAGAGTTGACGCGCTGGAGGAACTGCGTTTTATGAATGCAAGGGAATTTAATTATTCCGTAGTCCTGGAAGGTATGATCCTCAGTGGATTTACGGATATTGATGGAGGTGAGGGTGGTCCTTTCAATCCCCGGGTGCCTGCTGAAATCGCAGTCCGGGTACGGGAATCCATTAAGGGACTGGAAGATCTTCACTAATGAGGATATCAGGGTTTTTCTGCTCGGAATTGACGCTCATTCCTCCGTGGAGCATGATCGTATGTCAAAAGATTCTAAGTCAAAAATGAGAAAATGATTGAACTATTTTGTAAATTTGCTTGTATATATAAGTAAATATGCAAGATCTATGCAAGACTACAAAATTACACCAGCTGATACTTTACAGGTTGCCGAAAGTTCTTCATCCTATAGTATGAAGATGATTCAGTCTAGCAGGATCGGAGTGACCCGCAAAGATTTTCTCGAATTTGTCAGACAAATCAGGCAATCGATTCAGTCTCTGTCCGCTATTATTCCGGCATCCTATAGTAGTCTTACCAAAAAAAAGGTCTTCGATCAGGAAACCAGTGAGCGCATTTTTGAAATCGCCCAAATTTATGCCATCGGAATAGATGTATTTGGTGATCTTGACCGGTTTAATGACTGGCTCCATAGTGTTTCGATACCATTAGGTGGTGTGACACCCTTTTCACTGCTGGATACCAGTTTTGGTTTTGATCTGGTCAAGAAGGAAATCAGCAGAATAGACTACGGTATTTTCAGCTAGACTGTTGATTGCTTACAGGATAGACCGGCAAAAAAGGATTCATGAACTCTTGTCAGGCATGGGTGCCTTTCTCAATGGAGGACGATGGAATTATCCCGGAAACCATGTCGTTTACACCGCGGAAAGTCGCTCGTTAGCTATTCTGGAGATGTTGGTTCATCTCGATCTGAAGCGACATTTTCCAGGAGATCGTATTATAGCAGAGATAGAAATTCCGGATAGTATTACGCCGGTCTTTTATGATCCCCCTGTGGATCCAGCCTGGAGAATGTTTCCTCATCATGATATGACACAAGGGGTTTTTCGGGAATTTGTACTGGAGGGAAAATCACCTGTTTTAGCAGTACCATCGGCAGTTGTACCCCAGGAGTACAACTACCTGTTAAATCCGGTGCATAGCCAGTTCGAACAAATTAGGGTCAAAAAGATTGATATACTGGATCTGGACAAAAGACTAATTGACAACCGAAGACTTTGAATTAACCTCACTAAGCAAATCGAATTTTATAACCCAAGAGTGATTTTCCTCGATCAAATTTTACTCCATCACTCAACTGCTAAAGGAGCAAAATTTCCTGTAACGCATTATGTATTTATTTGAAACAAAAAACCTGTCCGTGCGACATCTCCAAGCCGGTGATTTCCCATCGTTTTATGAAATGGAGAGTGATCCGGAGGTGTTGCGTTACACCACGAT
>JBGTCB010000196.1:0-5065 GCA_041748995.1 Saprospiraceae bacterium
AAAAGCATTTTTTAATGGACAGTCTGGAGAAGACCGATAGAGTGGTCAAATCCTGTCAGTCCCTGCAAGCTATGTTAAATCACCTTCAAATGAATCGGGCTGAGCAACCATGGGGTGTGATCAACCTGGTTGTACATGGTAATATGTGGGGTGGCCTGTCAGTTCCTATGTGGAATGAAGGCTCCCGTGCTTATCCCAAAGATTTTTACCAGGCTGTCATCCGGGGAGAATTTTCAAAGTTATCTGCTTCCATTATTGATAAAAAAACCAAAGTCAATGTTTGGGCATGTGGTATCGGTAAAAATCCCCTGATTAACTCAGCCCTTGAAAGACTTTTTACCAATGAAGAAGGAATCATTGTCGATGTATATGCTTCACCCCATTTCGTAGTCTTTCAGGAAGTGCCTGGCCGGATTGCACCGGTAAGGATTAGAGCCAGTTATTGGCCTTATTTTTTTCAAAGAGGTTATCGACCAAGCGACAGCGAAATAGTCCACGAGTTGAAATTGCAGCATCCGGATTTATCAATAGACTGGCATCATGCCATCCAAACTGAAGCGATCGATCCGGATGGGAATGTTTTTCACAATGAATTTAACATTCCGGTGGTGTGGACAGTTTTGTATCCGGACAAAAATTCCCGGCCTGACGTTGGTACGGAGGAAGAAAAAATGCATTGGATTAAAAATCAACCGGAACTGATGCGTAAAATTGAGGAGCTGGAAATCCCCCTAAATAAATATAATTGGACCGTTACAAAGATAATATACACCCATCCGGATGGAAGGACTCAATCGGCAATTAAAGCGATCGGTATGTGTACTATATTATGTGTTTTATTGCCCGGGGTTTGAAGCAAGTAAAAAATGGATAGGAGGATAATTGAAAGAAGAAATTAAAATAGCATTTTCCTTATTTTTTAAAAATCAAACTAGGATCCAGGGGATACCGGCCAAAATCTTTACCATAAACTGCAATACCACCTTCACCTGAAGTCCGGATTTCAACCTCCAGTTTTCCGGTTTTAGCTGCCTGACGCAGCATTCTCTTTGAAACCGGAACTGAAATGAGGTAACCGTAGGATCCGGCTTCCCGGAGTTTTTTGTCTTTCGGTTGGGCATGCCATGATAAAACACCGCGATGGTCGGCAGGGTCATCCCCGAGTGTCGTGGTCAACACTTTTTCACCATTAAATGAGACCGTAATTTCTGAGGGAAAATAAGTCTCATCGGTCATCGGATAGGAATTTGGATTGCTGCTGGGAGCTACTCTTGATCCCTTCATGTAGTCCTGGTCCCGGTCGAATTCCGATTGATCTTTTACAAACAATTCCTTGGCTGAAAGTTCTGCCCGGAAAAAAGCCAGTTTATATTGATTGATTTTTAAATCATCCGGTAAATCAAAGCTATAAGTAAAATAACCCTGACCGGCTCCATTCACTTTTTTACCATTCAAGGCATCCCACTGCTTTTTACTCCATTCAGCGGCAGAGTAATCCTTAGGTGCTACGGATATAACCCGGTTTTCAGAATTTGGCTGCTCCGATTCAATGACAATGTGCATAAAGTTCCGATGCAATATTTCACCTTTCGTATCCAGTAATTGCATCGTAAGAAGAGCCAGACCCGGTTGTGCCGGCATTTTCAGGACCAGCGGCATCATTTGCTCCTGCATCCATGGCTGGTATGAAATCTTAACCAGATCGGATTGTATCACATTGTATTCGCCCAAAGAGTTGGTGAGGGATACATTGTATTTCAGGTGCAATTCAGTTCCAAAGTCCTGATCGGTCATGGATGAAATGAATAGAGGTACCTCCACCGTGCTTTCTCCTTTTGCATTTATACAAATATCATTACCGGTAGAAATATAGACAGGAGCATGAAAATCACGGATTTCCATGCCGGGTAATAATTCATTTAATCCGGTTTCTTTAACTGAGCGGTCAAATCTCCAGTAACCATTCCATTCATTAATTACATCATGATGTTCGGTATACAACCAACCGGCTATTTTTGGAAACATTCGAAAACTGTTGATCATCCGGTGATAGTCATAACTCCAGTCTACATCTCCGGTGCTACCATCGTATCCCCAGACATTTCCGCATTCCGAATTGATGTTTGGTTGCCGGCCCTGGGTGAAGCCTTTTTCAAAATCAAAAGGACTGCCAGGATATGTCTGGTCCGAAATATTCTTTATGTGGTTCGTCCACTCCCAACCGGGTAAGTATGCGTGCCAGGAATTAATATCCGTTTCGGTATGACCTCTTCCGCAACAAATGGAATTGTCCTCTACCAGGCGGGTAGGATCCAGCGATTTGGCCAGATAATACATGGAAGCAACCCAGCTTTGAGTTTCGGGCAAATAGACTCTTTTATCTTCACCATCTACCTGAACATCCGTGACCAGACCCCAGGTTTCGTTAAAGACAATCCAGGAAAATATTGAAGGATGATTAAAATCCCGTTTGATCATTTCCCGTAAGTGATATTCGGTTTCTTCCTGCATAAAAGCATCTGGTTCTCCCCAACTGTTGGGTACATCAGCCATCACCAGAAGACCCAGTTTATCCGCCCAGTAAAGCTTTCGGGGGATGTCAATTTTTACATGGGTCCGGATTCCGTTTAAACCGATGGCTTTACTTCGTTCGATTTCTTCCTTCATAAACTGATCGGATGGAAACGTATAAAAACCTTCCGGATGATAGGATTGATCCAGCGCCAGCTGGAGGTAAACCGGCTGATTATTCAGAGCAATATAAGGGTAATTGGTGCCCGGTAGGTCAACCACAGAGATCTTTCGCATGCCAAAATATGTCTTTACCTCATCGTCTTGCAGTTTCATGGATACATCGTAGAGAAAGGGATCTTCCAGGTTCCAAAGTCGAGCATTTTCCAGGGTGACCGAAAAAGTCGTTTTGTACTGGCCGAAAGCGATGGTGGAGCTGGTCCTGATGGGTGGATTTGCGTTGGGAATTTCCATTTCCAGCATCAAATCCCGGGAAGCGGGTTGGGGCAGGTAAGCAGTGACTTTGACTACACCAGAATCAATATCCGGAGTGAAGTGAACGGCATCGAAAAATTCATTTCCCCGGGCTTCCAGGTATACGGTTTGCCAAATACCCCGTGCATTGCCGTAACCTTGTTTACCGTACAATGTAAAGTCTCTGCGTACATCATCGACCCGGATCACCAGGTTTTGAGACTGACCTGGTTTGATGAAGGGGGTAAGGTCAAAGTCAAAAGGAACATAGCCACCCTGATGACTGCCTACCTTTTGTCCATCGAGCCACACCGTGGTTTCCCAATCTGAAGCCCCGATGACGAGGAAGGTTTTTTTTCCTGACCAACCCGGTGAAATAGTGATTGGGCGCTGGTACCAGGCGATATCCGCCTCATCGGCTACCTCGGAGAGAACGGAACCCCAGGGAAAAGGCACCAGAATCTTTTCTTCAAAGCTGTTTTCGGTAAACCATTTCTCCTCGATGCCTGCATCAGCCTTATCAAAGCGAAATTGCCAGTAGCCATTCAGGTTTTGCCAATCCGGACGCTCAAAGTCTGGCCGGGGATGCTCAGGTAGTGGTATGTCCTGGGCAATCGAAGCGAGATTCAGGAAACATAAAAAGAGCATTAAAGTCAGCGAGCGATGGACCATTAGAACGAAGTTTGATGATTGGCAAAAATTTGCAGGATCATGCATTTGGCAGGTGAATGTAATAAAACCTGTGAAAAATGGTTGTACAAAAAGTAGACGTTTCCTTTTCAGGAATGATCAATGGAGATCTGCCAGGATATTTCTGGTATTTCTTATTACATTTAGGATGAATCTCTTATCCAATCGGTTCTTGAAGTTAATCACAAAAATTTCCTGGCTTGTCCTCATCTATCCGCTATCGATGTTCTCATATACGGATGAAAGTCACTACAGTACCACGTTTGAGACGGTCCGGTTTTTTAGAGTTTTTACACCGCTTGACTAAGATGCTTCTGACGGTACAAAGCTATATCCGGTTATCTACTACTTTCATGGCTGTGGAGGCAGTTACGTACGCAGTGGCAAATACAAGTACAGTGATTATGGCCTCACCCCCCCGGTAGCCGCGGGTAGGACATATGATGCGGCTTACGAATTTTCGAACAATGCAGATTTCGAAAACACAGCAACCTCACATGGTGTCATTATTATAAGTGTTGATGGAAAGATCGCAGAACTTCCTCCTGAAGGATGTGGAGTTTATTTCCCGTCACAAGTACAAAACTGGCAAGGCAACTACTATAATTTTTCCATGTATATCCGGGAACTTATTGAGGTTGTCGACACCCGGTACCGCACAAAGCGAGGTGCTGCTTACAGAGCGGTGACGGGACTTTCCATGGGAGGCCATATGGCGATCTGGATTGCAGCAACCAATCCCCATCTATTTAGTAGTGCCTCCCAATTCTGTTATTCTCCCAACTTTTATGAAGTAGGTGAACCTTCATATCAAACGACCATCGATTTAAAGGAGTTATGGCGAAATCTACGGGGAGTTCCGTTCAGGCATTCGACTACCGATCGCGATTACCTTCGATATTATACTGAAGAGTTGTTTTCTATTTATTCTGGTGCCGGATTTGAAAATGAATATTATCTCGCCGATTATTGTCATCATGCCGCTGCAAGAATCGATTTGCAATTTGACTTTCATGTAAATCATTTTAAAAGAACCCGGGAAAGAATTTCTTGTTTTTCCCATGTTAATCTCTATCCTGAATTTGAAATTTGGGATTATAATGTTAGTAGTTCAAAGGAGGGAGATGGCTGGATTTATTTAAATAATGTGGCTAAAAACGGATTGGGTATATATACCCGAAAGCGTTTACCCTGGGGTCATAGTCTGCCGGAATCTAGTATTACAATAAAAACACCAGGTATCTACCAGCCCGAGGTACTATATCAGATTTCGCGGTATTCTTACCGGAATCAGACTTTCACCAGGCAGGAGGTTACCGCCGATACGATCGGTAGATTGACCATAACTTCAACCGGAGGGATGGGAGAGGAGATAGGAATACTCGGAGAT
>JBGTCB010000197.1:0-7842 GCA_041748995.1 Saprospiraceae bacterium
TCAATAAAACAACGATTTAATATTAAAGAGCATGAAAGTTGTAAAATTAGTAGGCCTTCTGTTTGGCTTGTTCGCAATGACATCGACCTTTGGTCAGATTGCCGAAGAAATAGTCACCGAGTCTTCAGATCCGGAGGTTGACGAAGTCTTGATCACCCCTCTTGATGATATCGTAGAGAAGAGGATCATGCATGAACGATTTATTCTGCCTTACGAGCCTGTGCGGGAAGCCGATTTATTTTGGGAGAAGCGAATCTGGCGGGTTCTCGATATCAGGGAAAAGATGAATCGTCCATTTTCATTTCCGGATGCTCCATTCTTTTCGATCCTGGTTGACGGGGTCGAGGCTGGAACTCTTACCCCTTATGGTGACGAGAAATTTACCAACAAGTTAAGTACAGAGGATATTACCAATCTGCTCTTTAGTATTGATACCACTTTTGTCACGAATCCTGATACCTACGAAGATGAGATGACTATCGTGCAAAATGAGATCAATTTTGAAGACATCAAACGCTTTAGAATTAAAGAGATCTGGTTTTTTGATGAAGAAAGCAGTACTTTGAAAGTGAGGATATTAGGAGTGGCTCCGGTGAAAGATGTTTTTGATGACAATACCGGAGAATTTCTCTTTGAGCAACCATTGTTTTGGGTATATTATCCGGATGCCAGAGAATATCTGGCCCGGCATAAGGTGTTTATCCCAGGCAATGATGCTAACCCCCTTTCCTGGGAAGATTTTTTTGAAATGCGACCTTTCTCCAGCTATATTTATAAAGAATCAAATGTAGATGGTTTCAGATTGCAGGATTATCCATCATTGGCAGGCAGTGACCTTAATAGTGGTATACAGAGATTGCTGGAGTCTGAGAAGATCAAGGCATCCATCTTTAACTTTGAACACGATCTTTGGAGCTATTAATAGCTAAAAAAACAGAACTATAAAAGTGCTGTCAGGTTTTCTGGCAGCACTTTTTTTTTAACGGTTAAAAACGCGTTTATACAGTAAGATACTTCCACCTACCAGATGCCTTACCAATGGTATTCTAAATACCTCCATTAATAGAATTGGGAAGACAATAGCATATTCTGTAAAGACCACCCATAGATTTTCATGGTATGGGTCATAGCTGTAGTTGATATACGTCCCCATGATCAGAGCCGACCAGAAGATTGGATAACGGTAAGGAGTAAATATGCTGAGCAATATGGGTATACCCAGATACCAGGGGTGGACCGTGGTGCTGAGAAACAGATAAGCGGTGAATGCCAGTAATAATACCCGGAAAACATGCTGTATTTTTCTGGGTTTCTCCAAGAAAGCCAGGGCAAGAATGATGATCAGGGTGATCAATGATAGCAGGGGTCCGATCGTTTGTATAATATTGTATCCTTTTATTTGAAATCCCAGCCATCTTATCAGATAATAAATACTTGCATTAAATTCGAATTTCCGGAAGTATAGATTGATGCTTTCACCGAGATGCTGGAAAAGATCCTGACTCATAAAAGGCAAAAAAAGGAGAAAAAGCGTGGCTAATAACAAGCTAAAGCCAACGACCAGTTTCCTGGGTCGGAACCGCCTGATAAAAAAAGGTAGAAACATCACGGGAAGCAGTTTTACCCCAATTGCCATTGCCATAGAGAGACTAAACATTTTACTGCGTTGGCGCACATAAAACCAAAATGCCATCGTCAGGAAAGTAATCATGATCGCTTCGAAATGAAGGTTGCCGGCGAATTCAATGATAATCAGAGGATTTAAGGCATATAGCAACACCCGTGATTGAGGGATATGCAATAACTTCAATAGTTTAAGCAGGAAGTAGATGGTGATTGTTTCTGAAATCAGAAAAATCACTTTCATCAGGACGGACGACCAATAGATGCTTCCAAAACCTAATTTGGCACATAATGCAAAGATTGCCTGGCACACCGGTGGATAGATCGAATAATAGTCTGCTGAATTTAAATGCGGGAATAACAAATGGTAGATCGTTTCCTTTGCGGGTAAGCTATCGTACCACTCCCGCGGAGTCTGCGAAAAAGGATTTTGACCATCATTAATTAAATGACCATCCCATAAGAAACGGTAGATGTCATCTGACAGATTGGGAAAGGCAAAAACCAGAGTAAATCGTAAAAAGATTGAAAGAAATACGAAATACAGTACATCATGGTGTGATTTGTATAGCCGATATGTCGTGAGATATACGGCAAATAAGGGGATGTAGCACAAAAGAATAAAATAAAAATTACTCTGCTGCGGTATGTAACCAAGGCAACAGATAAGCAAGACCCATGTAATGGAAATTATATATTTCAAATTCCTCTGGTTATTTAGTACTTACATGCTTGATGGATAAGTAAAAAATGGCTCCATAACCTATTGCTAAAAATGTATGAAAAATGACCAGTGAGAGATCACCGATTTTGTAACCCAAAAAAATGGCATAAACAAAATAGGCGCAGAGCAACCCTTCAAAAATTGTTGTCCAATTGATTTTGGCTTTATGATAAGTACTTTTCCTGAAACTGTCTTTCAGGTCTTTAATATTGAATTTTGGAGTGCGCACAAATTCAGATTTCCTGCCCCAATAACCTTGCAGAACTGCAATGGTGTTGTGTAGTGACAGCCCCATTGACATAGACAGGAAAATAGGAAACATAACAAGAAATTGAATCAGATCACGCCAGAAAGATTTCTCTGGATTAGTAAAGCGATTACTCACATTTGCCACATAATATACACTGACGATTGATAAAGTACCAATAATAAAGATGGAAAATATAGTTGAGCTGAGATTCAGACCCCTTAAAGCGATCAGTAGAGGTACGCTGAGCACGCCAAGGATAAATATAAATACAAACAGCGTACTGCCAAGTAGATGAAAGCTGCTATGCAGTTTTCTGGGAATCGGTAATTTCGACCGCCAGATAGCCGGAAGAATTTTTTTTGCGGTCTCTGCACCTCCCTTCATCCATCGAAATTGCTGAGATTTGAATCCGTTCATTTCTGCTGGCAATTCAGCCGGAGATCCAACGTTTTCCAAATACTCGATTTTCCAACCTTTTAGCTGTGCCCGCATACTCAGATCAAGGTCTTCGGTCAGAGTATCATCTGACCAGCCTCCGGCATCTTCAATAGCTTTCTTTCTCCAAATACCCGCAGTGCCATTAAATTGAAGCATCTGATCTGCGGCCTTTCTGCCTTGCTGTTCAATCGTGAAATGCACATTAAGTTGAAGAGCCTGCAAACGGGTAATGAGTGAGTAATCGCGGTTTATGTGTTCCCATCGGGTTTGAACTACACCAACACTGGCAGTGGCAAAGTAGGGCAAGGTTTGTTGGAGAAAGTTCTTTTTTGGTAAGAAATCTGCATCAAATATTGCGATAAACTCTCCCCGGGCCGTAGCCATGGCATCTCTTAAAGCCCCTGCTTTATAACCTTTACGGTCAGTTCTTCTTATATGCGAAATGTCAAATCCCTGTCCACGGTATTCAAATACCTTTCGTGTGACAATTTGCACGGTTTCATCTGTCGAATCATCCAGAATCTGAATTTGCAGGCGATCCAATGGATATTCAAACCGGCAAATAGCATCAATCAGTCTTTCGACCACATGTTGTTCATTGTAGATCGGTAACTGCACAGTGACCCGGGGTAGAATTTCTGATGATGCAGCAGATCCCGCGACGGTATGGGAAGGATGATTTTGATGGGATTTATGATAGTAATACAATAGCTGAAACTGAATCAGGCAATACATGGTGATGTAAATCAATACCAGTGAATAACTCACCAAAATAATGTAATACACAACCGTCATCCAATAATTACCATAGTTTAAAGATAGTCCACAGTATCTTGTATCCTGCCAGAATTGTTCCCTTAATCGTTCCGGAAACCTTTGAGATACCCACCCTTTTTCGGTAAGTCACGGGCACCTCTTCGCACTTCAGATGGTTTTTAGCCGCTTTGATCTGCATTTCGACGGTCCATCCAAAATCAGAATCTTTCATATCAAGTTCGAGGAGTTTTGTAAACCTGATTGCCCGAAACGGGCCAAGATCCGTGAAATGATAGCCATATAATAATCTGATCAGATTTGTGGCCAACCAATTTCCAAAGATCTGTTGGGGCATCATGGATCCTTCTTGCCTGTTGCCAAGTGCCCGCGAGCCAATCACCAAATCAGCATTTCTCTTTGTGATGGGCTCAATCAATTTTGGCATTTCTCCAGGATAATCTGAATAGTCTGCATCCATAAATACGACGATGTCAGGAAGTAGGTGCTTCTCCTGGATGTAAGATATGCCTTTGAGGCAGGCACTACCATACCCTTTCCTTGGTTGATCGAGAACGGTAGCGCCACATTCCTTTGCGACTTCCGCTGTCCGGTCGGTACTTGCATTATTGCAGACAATGACTTCCCTGACCAATGTCCAGGGAATGTCCCGTAGCACCATGGAGATCGATTCCTCTTCATTATAAGCCGGTATAATCACATCAATCAACAGATCTCTGGTCATAGCTAACAAAAGTAAAAGATTTCTCTAGGAGGCTGTTGAAATACTCAGGTTGGATCTGAAGCCGTAGATCGTCGTCTCTGGCGCGGCGAACGAAGGAAGCTACTGGAAGTTTGTAACTGACTGAGGATCAACAAAGCCAGAGGCGGCGAGAACGGCTGATTATCATATAGTGGATCAATCACCTGGAGGAAAATCAGGACAAGTTGAGTATTTCAACGGCCTCCTAGTGCATCGTTTCTGAGATAAATGATATTATGGACGAGATTGTTTTTTGTCAGGTCGAAGAAGCGAAACTGCATATAGCCGTAGCTATATAAGGATTTCGATGATGAAGAGATGGCGAAAAAGAAACCGTCCTTAGTATCAGGTATTTCGGAAATGATGCACTAGTGTCAAGTCAAGCCTAAACCTACGGGTAATCCGGGGTATCTTTTGAGGTATCTCTGTGTTACAAAAAACTCACGTAGCCATGGCTATGCTCATTTTTTGCGCCTTGACCTACCCCAAAATCTACACCGCCTTACCTGTCATTTAAATGTTGACATGACACAGCGGCATTGCAGGAAGCGGACACTCTTCACATGATGGTATCTTAAGTGAAATAAAGGCGTATCATCTACGTTTAAAAAGCCAAAAGTTTACCTTTAATCCCGAAATGATTCAAATGTGCTAGCATATATCGGCAAGCCCACCAGGGTTCTTTATTTTCTTTGCTATAGCTGCTTCATCTTACTTTTGGGTATTGCCTCCTGCACCAAGGAGGAATTTGTCACAGATGGTGATGCGAAGCTAAGTTTCTCGACCGATTCCCTGACTTTCGACACGGTTTTTACATCACGGGGTAGTGCTACCCAGTTTATCAAAGTTTACAATACTCACCCGAAGTTCATCAGGATAAGCAGAATTTGGCTGGATGAAGAAGTGAACAGTTTTTTTCGCATGAATGTGGATGGGATTCCGGGTGCTGAAGCTTCCGATGTAGAGATCCCCCCGAATGACAGTATATATATCTTTCTTGAAGTCACTGTTGATCCCGACCAACCGGCGTCTGAAAGTCCCTTTATCATTAACGATCTGATCAATTTCCAAACGAATGGTAATCGTCAATCGGTGGTACTTGAAGCCTGGGGACAAAATGCCAATTATCTTCCAAGTCGTTTTTCAGCCGGACGGCAGAATATTTATACCTGCAATCTCAATCAATGGGTGTGGGATGATCCAAAACCATATGTGATATATGGTGTTCTGGTGATCGATAGTTGTACAGTGGTGATGCCCGCCGGAACTCAGGTTTACATCCATGGTGGATTTGGCAGAAATACTGATGGAGCTCCCTACAATGATGGAGTGCTGTATTTCTTTCGTAATGGTCGATTGGAAATAAATGGGACAGCTGAGAAACCGGTTGTGATCCAGGGAGATCGGTTAGAAAGCAATTTTTCTGATTTACCTGGTCAATGGGGCCGTATACAGCTGGGGCCATTAAGCCAGGGTCATCTGATCAATCATGCTGAAATAAAAAACGGAATTATTGGAATTCTGGTCGATTCATTGGCTGAATTAACAATTAAGAATTCAAAAATATTTAATACAAGCTCAAGCGCGCTGGCAGCCTATAGCGCCCGGGTCGTAGCTGAAAATTGCCTATTTCACTCGAGTGGTGGAAACAATGTCACCTTTGTGCTGGGTGGTAACTACAATTTTTCTTATTGTACACTGGCTAATTATGGCACTGCTACCGAATCGCTAAGTGCCTCCAACTTTACCTGCCTGGATGGGAATATTCCCTGTAATCGACCTGTAGCTGCTCCACTCAATATGACTTTTCGCAATTCCATTATTTATGGAAGTAGCCGGGATGTCATTGCTTTGATTGATGGAATAGGAGAACAAGATCCCAACTTTTTCAGGTACCGATTTCTCAATTGTATCGTTCGGGTCGACGAACTTCTGGATGAGGGAGGGCATGCTGATTTTTTTGAATTCTGCAATCCCTGCATTAACGGTGACAATTCTACATTGGTATTTGCCAATACGGATGAAAACGATTACCATCTGGATAGCCTTTCCATTGCTATAGAACAAGCAGCGCCCATTTTTAATATTATCCGGGACATTGAAGGTAATGATCGGGATCCTGACAAACCCGATGCCGGTTGTTATGAAAAAGTCAATTGATCCCCACTTTCTTAGGGCACCTCTATCAACCTCGTTCATGGTAAAAACAATTTTCTTCGAAAATCTATTAGGGGTGCCCTTTAATATGCTACGCCTTACTTCGTTGATCGTCAGTCAGATAGCTACGGCTATCTTTCTTCCTCCAGCCTTGTCTGGCTTGCATCTTATTAAATTTTTACTCATTCAGAGGTGAATAGAGGTGCCCTTTGATCTTTACTTTCGACAGAAGTAACATACCGAGGAGAAAAAAGAAACCGAGGACAAGCACACTGTTTCGCATGCCACCACTTATTTGATCAATAAAGCCGAAACTAAAAGTACCAAAGACGATCGCTAGTTTTTCCAGGACTTCATAAAAGCTGAAATAAGAGGTTACATCTTCCTTGTGCTGAGAGATCAATTTGGAGTAGGTTGAGCGACTCATAGATTGAATCCCTCCCATCACAAGGCCCACCAGGGCTGCAACCAAATAGAATTGGATCTTCTGGTTGACATAAAAAGCCAGAAGGCAAATGATGATCCAGATAATTAACATGGACATGAGTGAAACTTTGCTACCCTTCAACTTCGAAATAAAAGCAAATAGGTAGGCACCTCCAATCGCGACGATCTGGAGGATGAGCACGACTACAATGAGTTCGGAACTTCCGAAGTTTAACTCTTTTTCTGCAAAAGTAGCCGCCAGGTAAAGGATAGTATGGACCCCAGCACTGTAACAGAAAAAAGATAGTAAAAACCGTTGTAAATTTTTCTGCGGTTTTAAGTCATTCCAGACCTGCCTGATCTCCAAAAGACCTTTTCTGACGAACTGTTTGCCAAAGCGGCTATGTTTTTCTTTCGGTAGACGATTAAAAGGGATCTGGGCAAATCCCAACCACCAGATCCCAACCATGAGAAATGACAGCCTGACCGCCAGGGAGTCATCTTCAGGTATTCCAAAAAAGGTCGGTTGCAGGATGATCCACAGATTAATCAATAGTAGAATGACGCTACCAATGTAACCAAAAGAAAACCCTTTGGCACTCACCCGGTCATATTGGTCTGGTGATGATATGACTGGTAAATATGAATTATAAAACACCTTACCCCCATCAAAACCAATGGTTGCCAAAATAAAAAAAGTCAATGCCA
>JBGTCB010000198.1:0-3203 GCA_041748995.1 Saprospiraceae bacterium
ATTAATGATGGAGGCGGACCGGCCAGTTACGATTGTAATGCCGAGATTGTCAGGATTGAAGATCTTATTGGGATCTCCGGTTACTATATTTTTATGGATACTAACCCGGTCACTTTCAGCAACAGTGATTGGATACTGAAAATTGAGGAAGCTGTTTTTCTGTAAAACGACTTGATTCGAATTTTCAACAACAACACAAAATCCCGCTTCATCATTGCCTGCTATAAAATCTATATTCTTTACTAAAGATCTAGGTGCATGGTGGAGATACAAACCTCCTACAATGGGTGTAGGGAATGTAGTATTAAAAGGATTGAAGAAAGTGATTTCTGCTCCATCCTCTCCAATAATATTTACCCGGTGCCCAACTGTCACCAGTCCATTTTCGGTATGCTCTCCGGATTTCACCCGTACTGTTCCTCCTTCACCAGCTTCATCGACTGCAGCCTGCAAAGCATCAACCGAGCCAGCCGGCAGTTCGACGGTATTGCCGCTTCGTTCATGACTTTGGTTATCCGGTTCTTCTAGCATGACTTTTACCCGGTTGATTTCCTCAGGGGTGTAGACTTCCGGCATTTCCTGGCTTAAAAATGAAAAAACATCTTCGGGGGTTTTAAAGGTTTTGGGGTGTAGGGAATTTTGTTCGGACGGACTTGTTTTTTGAATATTTTCTTCCTTTTGACAGGTAACTAACAATAAGGCCATCAAGGGGAGTAATAGTGTCTTTCTCATGGTGTGAGTTTTTATAAGCTGGTTAAAAAATTATTCATTCATGACATCATTTACTACTGTAACTAAATGATGTACTGAGGATTGCTTAAATTTCCACTTATGTCAAATGACGGAATAGCATTATTGTATTGAAATACAGGACTATTGTCCATTTTGTGGATTATTTCGCTATTTCTCCTGATGATCTCCTTCGTCGAAGTCAGGACCTTGCTCTCTTCTGATTACTAATTTCGACTTCCGTCTTCGGTCTCCCGTCTTCGGTCTTCTCCTGACGATCTCCTTCGTCGAAGTCAGGACCTTGCTCTCTTCTAATTTCGACTTCCGACTTCCGTCTTCGGTCTCCCGTCTTCGGTCTTCTCCTGATGATCTCCTTCGTCGATGTCAGGACCTTGCTCTCTTTTGATTTCTGATTTGTAATTTCGAATTACTGATCTCAATCACTAATTCCGTATTCGGTCTTCCGACTCCGGTCTCCGGTCTTCTCCTGACGATCTCCTTTGTCGATGTCAGGACCCTGCTCTCTTCTGATAATTCGGCCCTGATGTTTACATAATCTGTTGAATCAATCGACAAATTATTCATACTAAATATGCTCAGTCCCCTCCTTTAAGGGGACCAGAGCATCATAATCTACTGCCAGTAGATTTTCTTTTTTGATGAGTCATTTCGTGTGAAGGAAATGCGAATCATTTGTTCTTTTGTCTAGTATTTACGAGCCTCGATTTTTGATCTATAGTTTTGCTTTTCATTTCGAGCCCAGTAGGTCAGCTCAAGACCATCTTCTGTCACCTTGCCCGTTCCCTGGAGGATTTCAAGGTTCGAAAAATCGGATGAAATTTCCTGGGCTGGGATACTGATCTGTAGGTCCTCATTAATGTATGCAATGATGTTAATTCTCAGGTCGCTAAAATTGCAAAATTCAATTTGATGCTGGTTGGTTTTATTATTGATCCAATGAACCCCCATTTCATAAATCATTTGATTGCCAGAAGCATTCTTCTCAATACTTTCGTAAGAGCCGATCGAAAGGGGAGGGGATCCTGGATCATATGGAGTAGCTGGGTCCGATTTTTCGCAAGAGCTAGTGGAAATCAGAATGCAAGCCAATATCCAATAGAAACGGAACCGGGAGTATCGGATCAACATGCTATTCTTTTTCATTTTCTTATCTTTTCTTATCTTTTAATGGTTCTTTGATCAGTATTTCAGAGGGACTTTCGTCTTGCATAAATTTGGGCTGATGTCAAATTACAGCATAGCAATATTGTTCTGAAATACAGGACTATTTTTCATTTTGTTAGAATTATTTTTCTATTTCTAGACCTCCGACACCTGATTTCACTTCAAATACTTTAGTTTCCGACTTCTGGTTTCAATTACTTTCGACTCCTGATTTCTGGACTATTGTTCAGATGAAGATATTTTGTTGAAATTTTAACTACATATCGTATATCTTTAAACAAAACCAGCCCCACTTGAAATGACGCTCTCTGCTCTGAGTTTTATCCTGGAAAACGAATTAGACCTGGATAAGATATTATTCCCTATTCCATTCAAAGAGTTCATCCGGATTTCATTTCATTCCAATTTGGCTGAAAAAACGAGAATCAACGATATCGAGATGAATGCACAAGTATTGTTTCGACATATTGGTTTGGAAACTCAAAAGGGAGTAAATCTATGCCTGCTTGATCTACAGGAATTACCTGCTGGCATGTAACTGATGCAAATTTTCCGACCAGATGGCTAGATGGAAGACAAGAGATTGGTGAAGATCGGAAACTAAATCTCCAGATTAATGGGGCAAGGGTGCAGAGTATCGAAGGACGACCCTGCTGCTGTAGCCGAAGCTTCATCTGCTCTCCCCCGGCCTCTCCCCAAATTCTTTTTTATATACCCGGGAGAAAAAATTCGGATCTTTAAATCCTGTCTGATAAGCAATCTCGGCAACCGTGAGCCTGGTGGAAGCAAGAAGACGCCGGGCTTCGTTCAGACGGATGCGGCGGATAAATATCGAGGTACTGTAACCGGTCACTGATTTGATTTTATTATGAAGCTGGGTACGGCTCACATGCATCTTTTTACAGATGTGGTTGATACGCAGTTCCGAATTGTCGAGGTCCGTTAAAATCAATTTCTCCACCTCACCGATAAATGGATCCAGTTCTTGTGGCATCTGATCCACTTCAGCAGAAGACCACGACTGCCGGAAGTTTTCCTGCAGACGTTTTCGCTGTTCCAGCAACATACCAATTTGGGCCAGCAGTTCACCGGAATGAAATGGTTTGGTGAGATAGACATCGGCTCCCCTTTTTAAACCCTCGATCTTTGAAGCCATATCAGCTTTAGCAGTGAGCATAATAACCGGTATATGACTGGTGAGTGGAAGTCCGTGTAATTCACTGACCACTTCATTCCCGTCCATCCGGGGCATCATCACATCACAGATCACCAGATCGGGCACTAGTTGA
>JBGTCB010000199.1:0-10002 GCA_041748995.1 Saprospiraceae bacterium
ACCCTGAACCTTCCAGGGGGACTCTTTTTCCTCTTCCTGACCATACGTTGGTGCAGAAATGATTAACATCAAGATCGCAATGCCAATGACACTTCTCATTTCCGGATATCGCTGAGTACCTTACCATCTTCAATAGTGATCACCCGCCGGGCGCGGTCAATAACCCTTTGATCATGGGTGGAGAAGACAAAAGTGATACCTTCTTCTCTGTTTAACCTGGCCATAATATCAAGCAGGTTTGATGTAGAGGCAGAATCCAGATTGGCGGTAGGTTCGTCGGCCAGGACAAAAGCCGGTTTGGGAGCTAATGCCCTCGCTACCGCCACTCGTTGTTGCTGTCCTCCCGAAAGTTCGGCAGGCCGGTTATGCAGCCGGTCTCCCAAGCCTACCGCATCCATAAGTTCCTGGGTCCTTTTGTCGCGCTTTTCTTTTGGTACCTTTTGGAGCAGCATCACAAATTCTACATTTTCTTTGGCAGTGAGGACCGGGATGAGGTTGTAACTCTGAAAGACAAATCCAATATGAGTCTTGCGAAAATCAATCAACTGATTATCACTCATGGTAGACAGGTCGGTACCATCCACCAGGACATTGCCTTCTGACGGCCGGTCCAGTCCTCCGATGATGTTCAATAAAGTGGTTTTACCGGATCCGGAAGGTCCCACGATTGCGGTAAACTCACCTTGTTCAATTTGGATAGATATACCTCGCAAGGCCTTGACCGGTACCTTGGTTTCCTGATAAGTCTTATGGACATCTTGTATATCTACGATGGTCTGATTCATTGTCATGTGGTTATATTTTACGTAATGCTTCAACAGGTTTTAACCGGATAGCTTTAAAAGCCGGATATATAGAGGCTAGAATAGCAGTAATTATCACGGCGACGGCAATCGTGATCAGTGTTTCATTATCCAGGGTAGGCCGAACCAAATCAGACATTCCAAATTCTTCGAGCGCTTTACTCCACCTGGAAAGATCAATTCCTACCCGGTTGAGGTATGCAGTGGTCATGTATCCTAATAGCATACCTATGGGAGCACCGATCAGGGCAATGAAGATGGTCTCCAGGACGACCATAATAAAGACTTTCAGCTTATTCATTCCTACGGCCATCAGCATGCCCAACTCTTTGAGTCTTTCGAGCACGGCCATGAGCATAGTATTGATGATACCAAAAATCAAAGCGAGCATGAAGATGACGGTCATAATCATCATGTTGATGCGAATCTGGGAGTTAAAGAGTTCCAGGTCGGGAGAAATTTGCTTGTAGGTTTCTACCTTCCAGGGAGCCAACGTTTGCGCCAGTCCAGTCGCAATGGTATCAGTTTGGTCAAAATCATTGACCAATATGGCAATCTCATGCGCTCCTTTGACCGGTATATCCGTGAGACGCCGCAAATCGTCGATCTGGGCAAAAACATACAGTTCATCACTGATCCGGTTGACGGTTTTATAGATGCCGGCAATCCGGAAGGCGGCGGTTGAAATATCGCCCTGCACATTCTGAAAAGTAAGCACCACTTTCGACCTCAGGCCTACTTTCAATTTAGTGGCCATGCGTTGACTTACTAAAATCTGATTTCTCTTATCATCTTCAAATCCGGTTCCTTCAATTACTTTGGTCGAAAGGCGGGTCACTTCATTTTCCCTGGCGAGGTCAACTCCTTTCACCATAACACCCTGAACCGCCGCTGAGGAGGACAGCATCCCATTGATCAGCAACCGGCTGGACACTGCCTTGATCTCCGGACTTTCCTCCAGTTTTTGCTGGATCATCGCTGCTTCCGGTATAAACAGGCGAACCTCAAAGTCTGATTTGAACACCGAATCATGAATCTGGATGTGAGAAGTCTCATTTTCGATGATATTGGAGATATAGTTGTTAACCTGGCCACGAAAGAAGCCAAGTAAAAATATCAGCGCCCAGATACCAATCACTACCGAGCCGATGACCACCAGACTCCGGGTGCGGCTTCTCCAGATATTTCTCCAGGCAATTTTTGGCAACATCATAATTGGTCAGGTATTTATTGTCTACGCCCGCATGGCTTCGACCGGTTTCAATTTGTGTATTTTATACATGGGATAAATCGCCAGTACGGTAATCATAACAAATACCACCAGTGCCTGGCTAAGAAAGATGCCGGGGGCGATACTGGCCGGCAGGATGGGTTCGACACCAAACTTTTCGTATGCTTCGGCCATCTGTCCGGATAGTTCAATCGGATTTTTATAGAAATAGTAGACAATGGGAAATGAAATAATCAGACCCGCGGCACATCCGATCAAACCAAGGAAGATGGTTTCCAGCCAAAGCATCAGATTCAGTTGACCTGAATGCATACCTATAGCCTTCAGGATGCCAAATTCATACTCCCGCTCTTTGAGCATCATCAGAATAGTCCCAAATATTCCGAAACCAATGATCAGGTAGAGTACCATCAGGATGATCTGACTTCCGGCGGTGTCAACTTCTTTGGCCTGCATCAGGTCCGGCATCATCTCTTCGTAATCCAAAGCTTCATATTCCGGACCTAATCTTGCGCGCATTTGTTTTACCGTACTTTTTATAGCATCCGGCCGGTCGGTATCCACCACCAAGGTGGTCACCAGGCTGTCGGTACCATAAAACCACTTCGCTTTTTGCAGATCGATATAAATCAGCTGTTTGTTGAGTTCGGGTGATCCGAAATGGACCAGCCCCCGCACGGGAAACTTGCCCGCAGCATTGATGCCATGGTATCCCTGGCTGATCAGGATCAGGGTATCACCGACCTCAAGTTTCAGGTATTCAGCCAGACCATCAGCCACCAGGGCTCCTTCATCTCCCGATTGGAGATAAGTACCCTGAGTCACCCTTGACTGGATCTTTGTGAGACGGTCTTCCCTGGGTGGATCTATACCAATCACCAGGGTACCTTTGGTATATGCACCGGAAGAAGCCAGAGCAAAACTCTCAATCCGGGGAACCAGTTGGGTGACATTGCTTAGATCCTTCAAACTTATAAAGGCCGGATCCGGGTTAAAAGCATTGTCGATCGACTTGTCTTCCCAATAGCCATTTTTATGTATCTGTGCATAGCCAAAGTGCGAATGCACAATACTGTCGACCATATGGTTCCAGGTTCCTTTCTGGATGGCAGAAATGGCAACAGCAAAGAATACTGCAAAAAGAATGGAAGCGGCAGTGATCAGGGTTCGACGTTTATTTCGCCAGATGTTGCGGACAGCCAGTTTGATTATCTGATTCATTCTTTGGGTATTAGCGTGCCTGTTTCATGTTTTGGATGGAGAAAAAAGACTGATCCATGGGCTCATCGAAGACAATATGCAGTTGTTCAACGACGGTCATCTTACCTTCCTCTTCCGCCGGGATCATTTCAATTCGGGTGGGCAACAGACGACCACCAATCATCTTCACTTCTTTACCGAGCATGGTATTAACCAGGAATCCGTCTTCATCATAAAACTCTGTTTTAAGTTGCAATAACTCTTCCTTGCTGATCCATGAGATGACTTTTCCCCAAACGACGGGAGCATCAGGCCGGGGAGTCAGCTCAATTTTGTGACAGTTGCGACCGTCTATGACCTCTTCTCCCAAGACCTCATGGGAATAGTCGATCACGATGGATGATTCACGAACCAGGTCGTCATTGGTAAAATCAGAGCCCATCCACGACTGCATCATCATCGAAGGGGGTAGTTTGATCGCCCGGTCGATGGTGGGTTGCCAGTTCCAGATCTCCTTTTCCCTCTTTAAAAAGGCTGTACCCTGATCCCGGGCCGGGGCGGTGATCAGCATCAGACTGTAGTCCTTGCCTTTGTTCCACGATTTTATCGATACTTCCCGAGACCAGGTCGGCCGGATGATCGTCATTTTCATTTCACCACGACTTGAATTGATACCTCGGGCTTTATCATCCGCGGCTTTTACGATTTCCAGAGCCGTCTGGCCTGAAGCCATGGTCACGAAAAAGAATAAAATAAATGAAATTATAGTTTTCATTAATAATATTTTAGGCTAAACTAAATTAATTTTTAAACATTCACAATTTTTTCAGTGCATTAATTTTTCCCTTCAGGAATTCCTTCATTTCCTGCAGGGGATATTTTTCTTTAAAATGGAGAAAATGCAAAAGGATGCCATCCAAAGCCGCGGAGAGATACATCGATTCCATCTGCGGATTGACAACCCCGGCTTTTTCCAGCAGCTTAGCAAGGTATTCGAGGTTTTTCATTTCATGCTGACGGGTTAACGTTTCGTATTGACTGGTGACGTCCTCCTTAAAGGACAGCGACATTATCAACCTCCAATAAGCAGGATTGGCTTCTAACAGTTGAAATATTTGATCGATTGCCTGATGCAGCGCTTTCTCCGGATCCATATCCGGGTCACTGATTGTTTCAAGAATTTCATCGCCGGTATGCACGGCCTCCTCGAGAATGCCCTTCAGCAGATCTTCTTTGCTCTCAAAATAATTGTATATCAGGCCTTTGGAAATTCCTGCTTTCGAAGCAATCTGACTTATGGTGGTATGGTGAAAACCCTGATGGGCAAAAAGCTCCAGCCCCGCCTGCAGAATGGCTGCACGACTTTTCGTTCTGATTTCTTCCACCTGCTCTTTCGTACGTGGCGACATATTTTTACATTGACCAAACGTTCAGTCAAAGATAATTATCCCGGGATTCTAATGCAAGTAGATGGGTGAATTTTTCGATTAAAGAAGATATTTATCGGCTGAATGTATAACCTCCGGTCTATTTAATGAGGTGGTAGCAGGGTTCAAATCCAACCAAGAGGCTACTGACAAGTCATCAACCTCTTCAGCCAAATTACGGCACCTGCACACTCGCTGGTTTGGCTTTAGTACATGACGAGGCTAATTAAGCATTCTTCGTTCCGGCTTTACTTATTTTTGTCTTAGTTAAGAAAACAGATGATTTCCTTAACTTACCAGAAGGTTAATAAAGCAAAACAATGAAAAACTTTAAGGCAGGTACCTATATCCGGCAGCAACATCACAAGTCCGCCCTGGCAAGGTCATCCAATGATCCAGGTTATCACCCGGAGCTTTTTCGAAGTGAGACTGGTACCCCTTATCCTGTCTTATCCATATCTGGCAATTCATTGTACCTGTTGGTTGTGGGAAAAAGGTCGGGGAAAGTCATATAGGCCGGTATACCGCTTCGCAATTGGATTTGAAAACTCTCCGCCTTGTCGGAAAGTGCCAATACTTCAACAGGATCATCTTTCTGACAGGACAGCAAGCAAACGATCGCAAACACAAGAAGTAGATCTGTGAATCTGTGGCTTTGGAATCTGTATTGAAGGGTTAAACAGAGATTTCATTACTAAAAGTTTTCAATTATCAAAAGAGTTAAATCCACTATCAAACTTCTTGTAACGGTTTGGCTATGAGTAGTTGCGTGGGTTAGCACTTAACTTTGCAAGTACACACAAAGTTGGAAGTTCCGTAGGAATTTCCAAAGTAGTCGAGAACAAGCAATTACTTATAGCCATTATTGTACAACGTTTTTTTATTTGTTTAAAATCTGTATCCAATTCGTAAATGTAAATTTACTGTAACTCCACTTTCTTCTTCAAAATAATGTACGTAACCAATTCCAAAACCTGCTTCATAATTAAAATGGTTGCCAATGTTTCTTCTTATTCCCCAAGTTGGTATGATTGAGATATCACTAATGAAGTTTATGTTATCCTCATTTGAAATCACAAACCAATCAGGATGATAAGTTGTTTTAATTGAAATAAAATTTCCGCTATTCCCATCTATCCGTTTTGATTTATTTTGTCTTTTATTCAGATTGTAATACCATCTTGGTTCTAAAGTAATAGCTGGTGCCAAAATGAAACCATTAATGTCATTAATATCACTACCGAAAATTCCAGTGTCAAGTCCTAACTCACTTCGTAGAGCAATTTGATTGGATAATTTCGATTCGTTGTGAGCCCAAATTCCGAGAAATCCAGTTTGTATTCCATAAGTCGATTTTTCTACACTTGCGTCTTGAGCATTAGTAATAAAAGTCAGTCCACAAAAGGTCAAGGTCAATAAGATTTTTTTCATTCAGTTTAATTTTGTTCTAAATTTTAATTTTCAGCTAAATGTTGTACAACTATCAAACACAGGATCTTGATGTATTACATTGATCGAACAAATCCAAAACATTCGGGCTAAAATTTCCGCCCGATCGTAAAGTAGGGAATGAAATTGAACAGGGTGCTCATCGTCATCACCCCTTCGATCAGCTCAGGCCGGTCGACCGATCTGGAGACATCCTTCACTTCGAGTGTAAACGGATTGGCATGACCGCTGATATTGTACACACCGAGGCTAAATGTACCGTTCCGGCCTCTTTTGGTAATGTATTCTTTCGAATATTGCACATCGACCCGGAAATAATTTGGGCTCCGGTAGTTGTTTTTCCGGTCATATATCGGTACAATGGTCCGGATATCCGGGTGAGCCCACGCAAACCCTTCCGGGAAGGTAACAGGATACCCGTCTGACCACACGACATTGGTTGAAATGCTCCGGCCCTTGCTCCACGATCTGTTCAGGAAAAGCTTGAGGTCAAACCTGCGGTGATATTGGGTGGGATACCAGTCGCCACCGTTGATCCGGTCAAACCGGCGTTCGGATATTGCCCAGGTACCACTCAGCCAGCCCCTTGTACGGCCTTCATCTTTCCGGACCAGGCCTTCGACACCGTAGGCTCTGCCTGTACCGTTGGTCACCAACTTTTCGGTAAGACGCGAGCCAGTATCAAACAGGAATTGAGCGCCGAGTGGAAAATCCGAGAGCTCCTTTAAACGGCGGTAAAACAGCCCAAGCTCATAGCCCGGCCCCATACCTCGGGCGCTGCGTGCATACGACAGCGACACATTGCCGGAACTTGCCACCGGCAGATTCTCCTGGGCAACGACCCAGCTCGACGACGGCAGGCCTGTTGAAAGTCCGGCCAACAGGTGCAGCGGCTGGGACAGCCGGGCATAGGAAATGCTGATGGCTGACAGGGAATCGACCTGGTATTGATACCTAAACCGGGGTTCCAGGAAAAAGCTGCTTAAAGCGGATGAAGAATAATGGCTGAACCTCAGGCCGGTTTCAACGAGATGGGGGCCTGCATGATAATTAAAGCTGCCATACAGGGCTGTCTGCTTCAGCATATTGCTTAACCCGGGAGAGCGCTGCGTCTCGCCCTGGTCGGGCAGATTGATGCTGATTTCATTGGTTTTGTTTTCAAACCTGCTAAGGTAGGCGCCAACTTTCAGACCGGCCTTGGACGACAATACAAAGTCGTTGTCATGCCGTAGCCCGAACTCCTTCAATCGCGATCGGTCGTAGAGTTCTGCCCGCAGGATAAGGTCCTCTTGGTTATACAAGTGTGTGAGGGTTGTCTCGTTGCGGAACCCGGAGAGAAAAAGGCTGGTCTTCGTAAACCAGTGAGGCCGTACGGTCGCCCAATGTTTGACCGAAAACAGGTTATTGTACCAGTCAAACCGGCCCCGTGATTCGGAATCCAGGTAATCGCCGGCAATTACCTGGCTCCGGTCGCCGCCGGTGAGTATGGCAACCGAGAGATAGTTTTTGTCATTCAACTGTACCCGGACTTTACCGTTGATGTCGTACATGAAAAAATTTCCATAATTGTCAGACCTCCCGGTTTCGTATAGTATCCTTGTGGGCAGTAGTATCAGGCCCAGATTAGCCACCCGCCCCGATAGGGAAAACGTAGCTTTCGGTGAAAAGAGCGGGCCGTTGACATTAAACTGGCTGTTGATCAACCCCAAAGAATATTCACCCCCAACTTTGTTGGTTTGCCCGTCTTTGGAGACAATGTCGATCACTGAAGACAGCCTACCGCCCAAACCCGCCGGAAAATCGCCTTTGTATAGCTTGACCGACTTGACTGCCGTCGGGTTGAATATGGAAATGAACCCGAAAAGGTGCCCCGTCGAATAGACAGGAATATCGTCGTAGAGGATCAGGTTTTGGTCAGAAGTGCCTCCCCGCACTAGAAGGTCGGATTTGCCTTCGACGCCGGTGCCGATACCCGGGAAAAATGCAAGCGATTTTAGTACGTCCCTTTCTCCCATGAGAGATGGTAACTGGCCGAGGAGCCGTACCGGCAGGTCGGTCACTTCGACTTGCGGCCGCCGGGTTGATAACGGTGTTGCCCTGACCACTACCTCTGTGAGAATAGATGGTGAGCACAATACCTGGACGAAAGTATCTCTCTTCATTTCAATCCGCAGGCTCTGTGTTTCGTATCCGGCATAAGAAACTTCAAGCATGTGAAAACCGGCAGGGAGTTTCAACTGGAAAAAGCCTTCGTTGTTGGCGGCAGTTCCATATTTTTTGTCAGCATCGTAGATATGGGCTCCGGCTAGTGGCTCCAATGTACTGTCTTGTACTATATGACCGAAAAGCGTATATTGCTGTGCCGTTATATAACCGGAGAACAGCATCCCGGTCATTACCAGGCAACCGATCAGCCAAAGAGGTCTGTGCAATACCATTTCACCGTAGTTATTTTCATTTGTGTATAGGATGCAAATGCCCGTATTATTTCAGGCGGATCGTTACTGTTGCAATATTTTCCCCGGTGATCATGCCATAACCGTTTTCGACATTGGAAGGCGTCCTTTGCGGTTCAGCAAACAGCAGTTCGATCCAGGTCGGAATTGTCTCGACGTACCTAGCAAATTCCCAGTAAATACGGTCTACTTCAGTTATCTGAAAGGTGATGGACTCGCGGGCCATGTCTTCATCGCCAGCTGTACCCGTGAGATCGACATTGCCGACCCACAGGTCAAATTCTTTCAATCCGGCAGTATGGCAGGAATTGTCAAACACTGCACCTCGCAAAATATAGGTAGCGTTACATAAATCCGAGAAATCGGATCCCGCGTAATTACCTAAAGTAAACCAGGTCCTCACCAAACCGCCGTCTCCCATCGACCTGAGACCATAGTACCGAAGGCCAGTACCGGGTTCCCTGTATCTCAAGGCGAATTCAGCCGAATAAGGTGCGTATTCATGGGATAGCGGGCTCGTCAATTCCACTGAGAAGTCCTGTATTCCAAGGGGTACAGCAACACTGGCGGAAGCAGTATCATAACCAGCTGTATGTATCCTGATGATATATACTTCCCCTGCCTGAAGGGTCAGAGTTTCATCCGACCGATATTTTCCATTTCCTTCCGGGAACACCTGCGTTGCGGCCATACCGGGAGCATGCACCCATACCACCGCATCGTCGATCCACACCTCCTGCCAATTTGATAGCAACTGTGGGGGTTCATCAGCCGCGATATTTCGAGATATACCCCTTCTTGTGGCGACACGGCCCCGTGAATAACCAGCTTTTCCCGGAAGCCCGTATAATCGGGTACGTCCAGGTCTCTTTCGCAGCCGGTGAGGAATACAATACAGGCAATCTTAAGGAAGATCTTTAAAAGATAGTCTTTTCTAGTTTGCATTATATCAAAGGACCAGGCTCGTAGTTAACGTAAATACTTGGGGGAATGATGCTTAACCATCAACTTTCCCCCAAGTAATTAACATTTAACAATTTTAATTAATGTTGGTGCACTGTGCCCTTGGGTTTCCAGAAACCGGATAGGAACTTACCGGATCCCACACCTTGTAAGTTAGGTTCCAATTCTCCCATTTGAAAGGATAAGCTGAATAAGCTTGACAGTATGAAATTTCAAATTTTGAAGCTTTGGCTATGTAGAAACCCTCTGATCGATTCTCTTTATCTCCTTTATAGCTTCGGTTGGATTGGCAATGTCTCTTTCCTTTAAAGTGTAGCTCAGTTTAAAATCAAAAAAAATTTAACTAATTTCAGATACAAATGTCAAATATCCAACAAGGTCAAATTGACACTTTATTGACACCAAGAAAAACGGATGAGATGGAAAAAGGTGAGAACCACTAAAGTATGAAGGGGTGGGCGCAGAAGGATTCG
>JBGTCB010000200.1:0-9410 GCA_041748995.1 Saprospiraceae bacterium
TTGCAGTGATCCAATCATAACTTTTTTTTTAAAAAATCGATCTCCACCTTTTGCTCCCCTATTAATCGTAGTAATCTATCTTTTTCAGCCTCTCCCTCATCTTTGACGGGAACAGATCCCTTATCAAATACACCACTGGCACCCGCCAAAAATTGACTCTTCCAGGTGGTGATCTGCTGTGGATGGATCTTATGTTTGGTGGCTATCTCCTGCGCAGTCAGACGTTCCTGCAACACTTCTAATACTACTTTTGCTTTAAATTCTGAACTAAATCTTCTTCTTTTCATGACAGTTGTTTTTATGATTTTATGTAAACTTAACATACTGTCCAAATTATTGGGGGTTCTACATAAGTTTACCATTCATAATCTAGATTTTACTAATTTAGATTGAATTTTTTTCCAATGTCAGTCATGATATGAAAATTAAGACTCCGAAAAATTTCCTGGTTTTTTCATTGTTCTTAGCGGGGTTCTTTCTGCAGAGTGGATTCTCACAGACCATTTCGCTAAGTCCAACTTCCGGACATCGGGGAACTTCTTTCGGTGTGACGGTTACAGGAAGTGGCACAAGTTTTAATGCATCTACAACCTGTATTCAGATTGTAGCTTCCCCAACCACTTTGAGTTTATCAGCTGTAAACGTCATGTCTGCTACAAAGCTTACGGGTACATTAATGATACCGGTAAATCACAATGTCGGAACCTATGATGTAAGGGTGTATCGTGGTGAATCAGGACCTTGCACCGGCACTTTATACAATTGCACAAATTGTTTTAAGATACTTTGTCCTCTTGTGTCCAACACTGGAGGTTCGGGGACCGGTTCCTTGCGTGAAGCTTTTGGTTGTACTTCAGCCGGTGACACGATCAAGTTTGATCCAGCACTAAATAATACGACCATCACCTTAAATCTTCCAGTTATTGCCAATAGTAATCAGGTGGTGCTTTATAGCAACTTAGCCAACAATATTACGATTACCTCAGTGCAGATCATGGGTAACATCCAGCCTTTCATAAGCACAACGGCAGATCTAACTATGTCAGGTTTAAAATTACAAGGTAACACCCCTGAGTCTCTAATTTTCAAAGCAGCCTCTGGCGGAAGCATTAATTTGATAGATTGTAATCTAAATTTGGTAACGATTGACATGAACTAAACTTTGATCTGTGCCTTAAGATTAGATCCAAGATTAATATCTTAAAAGACATCTGAGCAATTAGTCTGAATTACTCGTTCCTTTTTCAATTTCCTGAATAGGTTTACTGCTACGACCAAGGCTTCCTGCTAAGTTGGCCAGAGACAACCAAACCAAAATTGAAAACTTCTCGCTGTGTAAAAAATTGTTGAAAACTCCAAGCACAGTATAGCAGATGATAAATAACGTCATTGCAAATAAATATGAGCTAACAGGTAAAGTAGGATTTCTAAAAAACGCTTGCAGTCCAATTACGACAGATACCCCCAAGAAACTAAGCCAAAAAAATAGTCCTGCCAGACCCATCTCTGACAATGCTTGAAAATACTCTGAATGGGCTCCACCCCCACGCCCGAATGGATGTGCCCGGCCATCCCGGGCTCGGGCAGTAGTGACACTTAGCCTCGTCATTTCTTCCGGATTCTGGTAAGGTAAATAGGCTTGGGCATAAGTACCGGGACCAAATCCGGTGAGCGGTCGATCTAAAAACATACGCCATGCAGAACGGTACCGATTGATGCGCTCAAGGTTAGATACGTCACTCTTAAAGTTAACTATCGAGATTATCTGTTCTTGCCAGCTCCCCTGCTTAGACTCAGCGGTTACCTCCAGAGGTTGGATCCATTGGGTAATTGCATAAAATCCAGTGATACATAGGCATGCCAACACAATGGCCAGTGCCCCCATTCGTTTCCGGAAAATAATTATTAAGCCTGCAATGAGAAAGGTAATAACCAAGCTCAACCAGGCGGCCCGGCTATATGACCAGTAGATTCCGACAAGAAATAGCAAACTCAACAGGCTAAAAGAAATCCTTAATGTCAGAACCTTGGTTTGAAATGCTTTGGCCAACGACAGAAATAGAAAAAAACACATTCCGGCACTATAGAGGGCATGGTCTGAATAAAATGGTCTCGCGACCAGGACTGAAGCATCTATTCTAAAATCATATTGAGCATGATGGTACCAGGTATACAGGATCACCGCCAAAAAGGAAAATCCGTAGTATCCTAGCCATTTTTCAAAGGTTGTTTTATCAATCTGGTTACCATACCAAAATCCAACGTAGAAAACCCACCAGTGCGCCAAAGTGACCAAAACATATTTAGCAGAAACTACTAAATCTGAAGAAAAAGGAACAGTCAAGCACATCCAGCCCAGGTAAATCAATGAAAACAAGCTGATTGGGTGCCGAATAAAGTCACTCTGCAGTAACTCCTTAAAATCCACCAGAACAAAAAGTAGTATTGCAGCTAGTCCGATAAAGGGTTCTGAGGGAAGATTGATCTGATGAAGACCCCAGTCATAAGAAATACTTAAGGGAAGGGTAAAAAACAGGAGAGGAAATAGCCATTGGAGCAAAAACCGCTTGAGATAGTTCCTTTTTTTTACTGTTAAATCGCTCATCTTGTTAGACTGCATTTTCCCTTTTTGCTGCCCGGCGATAAATCAACATACCCAACCTTAGTGCCCAGGTTAATAGGTATAGTTTCAAAACAACCAGAGAAAATCGTTTGCCTATTTTCTGTTTTTTAAACAATTCAAAGGACTTCATCAGCCAGGGCAGGGCATATCGGTAATACTTTCGGGAGTATGTTCGCTTAAAATCAATGTCACGGTCGGTACTCTTTTGCCAGTCTAATTTTTTGGTAAAATGACTCTCGACTTCGTTATAGAGCATGGTACCTTTTATGGGATAAGAAAGTGTATACGTGGCAAAATCGGGATTACTTGCTTTGAGGTAATCCAGTGTTTCAATAATATCTGATTCGGTTTCTCCGGGGTAGCCTAGCATAATAAAGGTACCTGTTTCAATGCCCTGCGTACGGGTTTTCTTGATCATCGATTGAACAACTTTGGCATCAACTCTTCGATCCATCACGTCCAATACCTTTTGCGATCCGCTTTCAGCGCCGATCCAGATTCGAAAGCACCCAGATTCTTTCAATCTTTTAAGGATTTCCTCATCGAGTCGCTCAGCCCGGGTAATGCATTCAAATGGAATCATGACATTCCTTGAAATAACTTCCTGGTGAAACGCCTCAATCCACTTGTGACTTACGGTAAAAACATCATCTACGAACCAAATTTGCCCAGGATTATATTGCTCCCGTAATAACTCCAATTCATCAACGACCGATTTTGCTGACCGGCGCCGGTAGCTTTGACCATATACGGCCGTACTACACCATCTGCAAGTATATGGGCAACCTCGCTGGGTGCTGACGGAAATCGCACTTCTACCATGATGCCTTAGCCAAACTGACAAATATTTACCGAGATCGATATTTGACCGGTTGGGTATAGGCAAAATATCGATATTTTTTATCTTCTCACGAGCTGCTGTTTTAAAAACACTTCCGTCAGGGAGGACAAATGCTACGCCCGGGATGGATTTCCAGGACAATGTCCCTTTCTTAAACTCATGAGTGATCTCCAACATGGTCTGTTCGCCTTCTCCAATGACTACCAGATCGGCCCCCGAATTGAGATAATTTTCAATATTGTAAGTCACATCTGGCCCGCCTACAATAACCAAAGTATTTTTTAGAGCAGGTGAAGACTTGACGAAGTCGATGATTGCAACTACATTGATTTTAGTTAGAAGATTGGTGTATAACGCAACAATATCCGGTCGATAAACCTCCAGGTGTTTTCGAAGAGCCGCTTTCGTTGAAAAAGTACTATCAAACACCTGATTTTCAAATCCATTTTTCTCTAACCAGGCTGAAATGTAGAGCAGGCCCAAGGGGGGATATGGTCTCATTATCTTTTGCTCCCTGGGGTCTTCATCTAAGAAATACCCATGTGAAAAAAGGATCTTCATCGTTATCTCAAAGTTGTGAAAAAATGAAGCATCAAGTGGATTATTCTACAATTTCTCTGGTGGCACCGCTCCCTACCTTTCAAATCCTGGCCAGATTCATAACGGTCTAATATAGTGGGTATTAGGGAGTTTACTCAAGGTCAGTTTTTATTAATGTAACGAAAAATTGAAGCTACCGATATTTGCCAACGCCCTACAAAATCGATGGTTTTATGAATCATTACCAAGCCACTTGATGCTCCTGGTCATTTCCTCTTGAGTGAAAAAGAAATTAGAAAGTGGTCGCTGTACCGAGTCAAAAGGGAGCTCTTTAAAGCCAAAAAGTTGAACATTTTTAATGCATGAAATGCAATGGGCCATTTAGTCACATTAGGGTTAAAATAAGGTGGTATAAATCCAACCGGTGCTTTATAATTGACTTCATATTGGTCTAAAATGCGAATTAAGTTAGCTGGTGAGTAATACCACGTCCATATTTTTTCTGATCCCATTTTAATTGCCTGTGGAGATTGACTTCTTCTGGAAAAAAGCAACCAATCTCTTTTGAAAAGAGCGTATATTTTTTCGATTAGGCATCGGTCAGGCATGATCACAAGCATTAAAATCCCATCAGCTGCAATGAGGTTTTCAAGGGCCTTTCCTGCCTGCTTCATTTCACTTTCATTCAGGCAATTGAAGCCACCAAAATTGGAAAAAACGAGATCAAATTTCCTGGATACTCCATAACGATCAACAGATCTTAGATCTAGTTGCCTAAATTCGATGGTGCTGACATTTGCCGCATTGGCTTTCCGTTCTGCTATTCTCAACATTTCTTTTGAAAGGTCAGTAGCAATGACATGATGTCCTTTTTTGCTTAAAAAAATGGCATCTTCACCCGTACCACAATTCAGTTCCAAGACATTGATAGAATGACTTTTTTTTGCCAGGAGTTTTTCTAGGTGATTCCACACCACCTTCCTTTGCAACACCCCAAGTACAGTATGGGTGAATGTTTTATCATATTCAACGGCCAGTTGATCAAAGGAGGTTTCTCCCATAGGAAATTTATTGGAGTAACCTGATGTTTGATAATAGCCTTGGTAAGTGGTAAAACATCGACAAAACTTCCCGGACATGTTTCATTCGAAATTTGCCTGGATCCGATACAAGGAGCTGAAGATTTAAGCGTCCCTTTTTTACCCGGTATCGATAATGCAGATAACGCTGTAATTGCTTATAAAAAGCCTTCGGATACGTACTTTCGTACATCACATCCAGGTCATCTGAGTCCGTCCAATTTGATTTACCATCAAGATCTTTTTTCACTTGTTCATAAAATCCGGTGCCCGGTAAAGGATAAGAGACGGATACCCCGATTTCGTCGGGCATCAGATCAAGTACCAGGTTGATCGTTTTTTGAATGTCTGTTTTGTCTTCTGTGAGATATCCGAATTGCAAAAAGAAGCCAACTTTTGTACCTCTTTGCCTGAGCATTCTTGTAACCTGGTAAATCTGCTCCACCCTGGTGCCCTTGTCCATCGCATCCAGGATTTTTTGAGATCCGGATTCTGCACCAATCCAAACAATATTCAGGCCTGAAGCAATGAGTGCATCGATCGTATCTTCCTTCAACAGCAGATCCACTCTTGATTGAATTTTGTAGTGAATCTTCAGACCTCGCAAATTAAGGTGATCTCTGAATTCTTGAACCCATCCGGGTTTTAATCCGAAAATGTCGTCGCAAAACCAGAAATGATCAATGCCAAAATTTTCTACTAAATGAGCAATTTCATCAACGACATTATCGACACTTCTTGAATTATACCGATTGCCGTATATTGGTTTGGCACACCAATTACATTTAAAAGGACAGCCTCTTGTCGTGGCAATATTTAATTCCATAGGTCGGTTTTTTTCCGACCAGACCGATTTATAGGCATCGTGATCAATCAGATGCCATGCCGGCATTGGCAAACTGTCCAGGTCACGAGATACTGGTCTTGGAGAGGTTTTGATGACGTGCCCCTGGTGGAGATAACTTATTCCTGGGATTCCATCTCCGTTTCCTTTTTTTTTGAGCTGTCCGATCAATTCGACGAGCGTCAGTTCACCTTCTCCATGAATCACATAATCAGCTCCAATATCATGATAAGTTTTGAATTGATCGGTAGCATCAGAACTTGACACAACAACCGTCAATCCATGTTGCTTCGAAATTTGTATCATTTCAAACGCTACATCACGCATGACACTAAGACACATTTTGGTGAGGTAATTGAAGCCATCTTCATATATCACCAATATTGGCGCAATCCTGTTTTTAATGTGTTCTTTGATCTGGATGAGATCTTTTGAAAGGCAGTGATCATGAAACCTGACTGAATAGCCCTGTTTGCTGAGAAGCGAAGCGGCATAGAGCGTGCCCAAGGGCGGGTAGGGCTGCTTGTTTTTCCACTGTTTTTTGTCTAGTGGGTATAAAAATGCGTTGGTAAGCAGTAAATCAGCCGTCATGGCCAGCGATTATTGAATAAGATGTAAAAAGTTCATCACATTGCTTTTGGTATTTCTCGACAACCTGTTTCTGGAAAAAATGTGGGTGTACTTTTGAGACCTTCGGTGACACAACAATCGCTTTGTTGAACTCGGCTTCAGTTAATCCCTTGTGATATTTACTCCTATATTTTTTTTGACTTAGCCTCATAAAGTGGTCTCCCATTCGTGCTGCCCACTTATTGTCAAACATAATCTCCAAAATACGTTTAATAAAATGATGGGGCTCTACCGTAACATTCAGTTTTGATGTTTTCGGCCTTTTGTAACATGGAAAAAAATCAAAAACCCATTGATTACCCAACATCATGGCATCATATATTGTATGTCCAAAAACGGGAATCATTGTAACAAGTTCAATTGCCGTAAAGATGTTCCGTTCATGAATGACCAAATTATCATGGGTAACAAGATAGTTGATGCAAAAATTTCGATGCGAGTCGAATAGAAATACCTTACGAAATAGTACCATAAGGGCTTTAGTGGTCCATAGTTTGCCTGGTTCGGAGACAATAAAAAAATCGATATCACTATCTTTACCCATCACTCCTTTGGAAAACGAACCTGTGAGAAAAACTGCTTTTACAAAAGGAAAAGTAGCAACGATCTTGCTATATCTTTCAACCGAGGTTGTCCTCTTGGTGGCAATTTCATTTTTTACCGCTCGCTGGCGAATCTTTTGTGAGACCAATGATAGTCCCCAATAGCCATCGATATGTCCTACCAAAGTAAGCTGCAGTAAATGGTCCAAAGCGGCATCAATGACCTTAATTTCTGCATCCTGGTCAATAAATAAAGCAATTTCTTCTACTCTTAACGGATGATCAAATAAATCAAAATAAAGCAGAACTTTCAAAATAGAAAATTCCAGAGATGTGAGTTGTTGAGTTGAGGTCAATGCCAATGACTAACTAGTTTTCAATGGTCAATAATCGGATGTAACATAGCAAATTTTGCAGATTTGGGGGTCCTAGCATTCACTTTCGTCATCGGAGCTCAAGCGTTGGCAGAAGTAATATAGATGATGTCAATCTCCTTTTTCAGTATATTCAGCCATTACAAATATTACATTAATCTCACTATACTATGTTGAAGGAATTCAAAGAATTTGCCATGAAGGGCAACATGCTCGATCTGGCTATTGGTTTTATTTTAGGTGTGGCCTTTGCAACCGTGGTAAACTCCCTTGTCAACGATATTATCATGCCGATAGTGGCCAGTATTGCCGGAAGTCCAGATTTCAGTAATTTGTTTGTCGTCCTCAGGTCACCGACAGATATGACAGAGGTGAATGTTGCAAGCATTGAATCTATTCGGGAAGCAGGAGGTATAGCCCTGGGATATGGCCTTTTCATTAATGCCCTGATATCCTTCCTCTTGATGGCATTTGTCCTTTACATCATCGTTAAAAATGTCAACCGATTCAAGCAAAAAGAAGAGGAAGCATCTACGGCTCCGACAGGAGTCTCACAAGAAGAACTTTTAACCGAGATTCGTGACCTACTCAGAAAAAGTTAACTGACTCGGGATCTAAGTGGTGGTGAAATTTGCTGACGATTTTCATTTCAATTGGGAATTTTAACCCGTTTAGTTTAGTCGGAGAAGGTCTTCCTTCCACTGAACCTTCTCCATCCTATCATAGCAATGCCAAGGAGAATAAGAAATCCTACAATGACCTGATAGAAGGGAATAAAGGATATAGCAATGATTCGAGTTCGGTCGATTAACCAAAGTAATACCAGGATCGCTCCAATCATAAGCATCAGACCATGAATCTTACCAAAGCCGGGCACCTGATCAAAAGAGACATTTTTTCTGATCAGCAAAAGGGTTAGTATCATAGAGACCACAGGTAGTATCTGCGTCCAGATGTCCATTTCGAAAATACTTTGTCTCTCGAAAAGGAACACATAAAAATTTAAAGTAATCGCAAATATGCCTGGAATACAAATAATATAAACCAGTGCAGAATACATGTACTTCCAGGGAGAAATATGACCTTCTCCTTTGCCGAGCCAACTCGCTAATAGTGCGGTGAGAGGGCAGGCTACAAAAAAGAAGATCAGGATTTCAGGATTAGCTGCCAGAAGTTGAAAAAATTCTCTTAATGTCATTATTTAGTCTCATTTGAGTTGTAAATTTTCAGCCTTACAACAATAACTAATGCTTACCGATATTCATATTTTCATCAGGATTCGGTCTGGTTTCATAGATCCTTGTGTCTTTCCCAGTAGTTTTGATCCTCAATTTCTTCAAGAATCTTGAGATAATTACCATAACGAAGTTCACTGATTTCCCCTTCCTTCACTGCTTCCTTGACCGCACACTTTGGTTCATTTCGGTGAGTGCAGTCAGGATAGCGGCAATTGTCTGATAAGATAAATAGTTCTCGAAAATTGTGTGCCACATCCATCGGTACCAGGTTATTGAAAGATAAGGTTTTGAAACCTGGCGTGTCAATGATAGAACCACCGTCAACCAGTGTAAACATCTCAGCAAAGGTGGTCGTGTGTTGTCCCTTACCGGAATAATCAGACAGTTCGGAAGTGCGTAGTGCCAATTCCGGAGCAAGGGTATTGATAAGTGTCGACTTACCTACTCCACTTTGTCCTGAAATCAATGTGGTTTTACCTTTGAGCAGATTACGAATTTGCTCAGTACCTTGCGCAGTAATACAAGATACCAGATAGACCTGGTAACCGATCGCTTCATAAACAGCCTGATAGTATTCAAATAGGGCCAATTCCTCCTCTCCATACAAATCTGACTTATTAAAAATAACCGCTGCTGGTATATCATGCGGCTCTGTCATTAAAAGAAAGCGGTCAATGACCCCCTGCTTTAAATTGGGTT
>JBGTCB010000201.1:0-2855 GCA_041748995.1 Saprospiraceae bacterium
GAAAATTGTCAATACTCCAAAGCAGTGTGACAACCTGAAAGCTGAATTATTTCCTTACTGCTTTAAAAACACCATTAGGCTGCACAAAACTCAAACTTTGCACTAATTCCTGATCATCTACCTCAAATTTAACACTGTAGCCCTCTGCAACCTTTAAACGGAATTCGTGTTCCTGAGTGGCAATCAGTTCGTAATCAGGTTGCCCGGGAACTAATACCATTAAAACCCCATCACCACGAATATAGACTTTCACTGTTACTCCCGTCAAATCATAGTCGCCCACATATTTTTGCAATTCATCTTCCGTGATCTCTATGTCCGGAGGGAGTTTTTCGAATACGATTTTTTCCACCGAGGGTTCCAGTTGCACTGCAAAAGAATTGATCATACCCCGGTCATCAGAATTGAAATTAATCTTTGGTGCATTTTTATTGTTGCTTTTTTCTTCCGTAGATAAGGTTCGAAAGACATCGTAGTGATAATGCTCCAGATAACTCTTCGTTCTTTTTCCTGCTTCATTATAGTCAATCCAGGTTGTATCATTCTCAATAAAGACTTTAACTACTCCATATCCCTTATTGTCATACGATCCCGAATAGTCAACTAAAGCATGTGATGGCATCGTACCCTTAATTTGGTTTAAACTATCATTATTCGGAGCCGATCCGACCAAACTATCTGCTTTCAGTCGTTGGGTCAGTTGCATTTGACTCCAGTTACGAGCGGTAAGGTTTAACATCCGGTCGGCAATGAAATTTCGAATTGCACTAGTTGGAGCACCCTGATTACTTACGACAAAAATACCCAGACTGTCTGAAGGGAAAAAACAGGTGCTGGTGATAAATCCATCAATACCTCCACCATGTTCCACCCGGTAATGGCCCCGGTAACTACTCATGCCCCAGCCCAAACCATAGGCATTCATGTGAACATCCTGATTATCAGATCCTGGGAGTCCGCCACCGGTGGCCATCTGTGGCGAAATCGCCTGATTACGAAAACTGGAAGGAATAATCTCTTTGCCATTAAAAGAGCCGTCATTGACCCAGGTCAAAAGCCAGTTGGCCATATCTTTTGCCGTACTATTAATCGAACCTGCGGGCCCAATGGCATCAATATTTCTAAAAGGTATTGCCTTAATTTTAAAATCTTCTGTGGTATATGCCAATGAATGATCACTGGATTTTTCCAGATCAATTGTTGACATATTGGACTGATCCATTCGCAGTGGCTGAAAAATCCTCTCCTTCAGATTATCCTCCCAACTTTTTCCAGTCAGCTTCTCGAGGACAATACCCTGCGCCATAAACATGAAATTATTATACTGGTATTTTTCTCTTAATTCAGCCGATGGTTCCAAATATTGAACTCTCTCCAACAACTCATGCCGGGAAGCGGTTGAACCATACCATGAAAAATCATGCCGGGGTAAGCCGGTCCGGTGGGTCATCATATCACGCAATGTGACATGTGTATTGGCATAATCATTTTTGAACTTCAATTCGGGAAGATAATCGCGAACCGGTTTGTCGAGATCGACTTTGCCTTCTTTCACCAGCATACCCAGCATAGAAGCAGTAAAAGCCTTTGTACATGAACCAATTGCAAACAATGTATTCTCAGTAACCGGCAAATTCTCCTCGTAATTCCGGTAACCAAATCCACCAATATAAATAACCTGATCCTTTTCCACAACGGCAATAGCCACCCCAGGTGCTTTCCAATCGTCGAGTACCCTTTGAACAAATGTATCAAGACCATCCAATCTGCTATCAAGCGGTATCTGAGCTAAAATGATATGGTTTAATAAAAAAAGGGTTACAACAATAAGAAGAGCATTTTTCATCAGAAATCTATTTATATGTTTTTGCCAGGAACCTTTCCAGTAGCCTTCGGGAACTACAACACGATTATAAATCTAATTTTTCGAAAAATAGCAATTTGAAGACAAAACAACGATCTGCTTAGACAAAGAGGGATCCTTAAACACTTCAGTTTAGAGATCCCTGCTCAGAAAACCTTCTTATTATATGCTAATTCATGCTTTTTCGACCGAAAGAAGATGTAACATATCTTCGATATCGCGTTGTTTCTTTGTCAATTGTTTACGTTCCCTGGTCAGGGGTTGTCCTTTCAGCTTTGATAAATCCAGAGAAACCCTGTACATAAGGTCACCAAGTGCTTCTACTACTATCTTTCGGTATTTATCAGGAATTTCCATTAGGATTTCTTCGTGACGTTTGAATGATATTATGCACTTATTCTTTCTAAAACCATCTGCGAGGTAGCAGTAGCCAAATCCAGACATTCACGTACTTTCTCCACCGCCAGGCAATAATTGCCAGCACTCATTTCATGCGAACATTCCAAAGGTGAAAAATCTAAACCGGCAAATTTTGGGTCAATGGAAATACACATCTTCAGTAATTCATCCGGTGTAGGATTTGGGGATGGTGTGATCCGGTACGACTCAATAAAAGCCTGGAGATAAAGATTAATACTCCTTTTTATATTGCTACAGGCTAAAAATGCTACTACATCTTCTTCCGCCCGATCAAGCTCATCTGTCGCAAAATGCATCAGATCACTTCCCTCAGTCAATAATCTTTGGATATGCTGATCGACCATGGTAATCAATTTTTTCCTTAAGTTGCAAAAGACAGGCTACACAAAAAGTGATCTGGATCAGATGGAACACTGATATGACTCAATCACTAATAAATCTATGAGATGTTTCAACCCGGATAAAAAAAATGGGGCCCCGAAGAAACGGGAACCCCACCAATAATTTAAACTATAAAAATTCCTGTGATTATAAGCCTGCTGCGACCACCTTATTCGTCCTGGTTTTTACT
>JBGTCB010000202.1:0-9311 GCA_041748995.1 Saprospiraceae bacterium
TCAAACGAAACGGAAGATAATATTGAAGTTGATATTATTTCCCGCTGATTACGCAGATAAACGCAGAAAGCACTTGGTATATGGTAAACGCTACTTGTGCTGAAATTGGACAAATCAATTATAGAAAGTAAATGGAGTATGATTCTAAAACCTCTGCGAAAATCAGCGATATCTGCGGGAGAATTTTCCCCTCTGATGGAGTAGATGAAGGGTGAAACTAAATTCAAAAGGACTGGCTGAGAGAAAAGAATTGTTGGGATGAAATTACAGAAATGAGGAGAAGTTACTAATGAACGGCTGACCTTCAATACATTAAGAATTGCCTGAACCCTACGAACAAAGTAAATACATAAAGGGAGCGCCTAGAGTTAAGCTCAGCCTCCAAAAGAAGACTCAATGCCCGATAGCATAACAATATCTCACACAGTATCGAGTTCTACATCCACACTCACAAATTTGCAGGAAAACTCTTTGTTAAATGGTAGAGATGATAGGAGTCAAATACTTTCCTGAACATCAGTTAACATCTCTAAACGGAAAAACTCTGACTTTTAGCAACGGTAAAACTGCAGAATTCGATTTGCTTGCATACACCCCAAAACATCAGTGTCCTACGGTCATTAGAAATACTTCATTGATTGGAAAATCCGGCTGGATTGAAGTTGACCGTAACACGATGGAAACCAATTTCCCGAATGTATATGCTATTGGGGACATTACATTTATTCCCCTTGAAATGGGAAAACCACTACCAAAAGCGGCTGTCTTTGCACACTATCAGGCAGAAAACGTTGCCCATAACATAGCACAGAAAATTGCAGGCAAAACACCAGACAAAAAATTTAACGGAGACGGCCAATGTTTTCTTGAATTAGGAGAAGGAAAGGCAGGTTATGCAGGAGGAAATTTTTACGGTTCCCCATTGCCCCATGTAAAAATGAAAAAGCCGGGATATTTCTGGCACTGGATGAAAGTTTGGTTTGAGAAATATGGTTTTACAAAAATTTTTAAACGGCCAAATGATCATAGTTTTTGCATTAGCAATAGGATTAGCTTATGGTTATATTTCTGTGAAAGGGCAATTCTGTATGAACTCCGGGTTTTCTAATGTATTTCGGCAAAACGATACGACTAAACTGAAAAGTTTTGTAGCCGCAATACTCGTTCAAATGCTGGTATTGCCCCTACTTTTTTCAAGTTTGTATTTATATGAACCTACCAGGTATCTGGTTGGGAATATTGGTTTACCCCCACTTTTTCTGATCGGCAGTGCGGTGGGCGGTTTCTTATTTGGTGTATTCATGCATTATACAGCCGGTTGCGGGGCTGGTATCTTCTACAAAATAGGAGAGAAAAATACGGGTGCCGTCATTGCGGCTATCGGGTTTATTGTTGGGATCTATCTTACTGGAAACGGAGTTTTGAAATTTCTCAGAGAGGCAGGTCAAAGTACTATACTCTATCATCAAAAACCTATTTGGCAGGAAAGCTCCCCAATGATCATTGCAATAACGATGACCCTTGTTGCCGCTGTTCTTTTACTTCTACTCTTCAGAAACAAAGACAAGAAGCCCGGAGGAGCCGTATGGGGATGGAAAAAAACCGGTATCTCAATAGGGCTGATTGGCGTCATTGGCTGGATCTCGGCCATTCTTGCAAGCAATACTTTCGGTCTGGCTATTATTCCGGGGGCCCTTGACTTGGTGGCATTTAATTACACCTGGGGACTTCTATTTGTAATCGGTATTCCCCTGGGGGCTTTCTGGAGCATGCGCAAAAACAAGGCAAAGCAATTTACCATACCCAAAGCCAATATTATTGCCAAAAGGTTATTGGGTGGTTTAGGCCTGGGAATATCAGGAAGCATTGCTGCCGGGTGTACTGTCGGACACGGATTGACATTCGTTCCACTACTTGGAGCAGGCAGTCTTATAGCCATTGTATTTATCTTTCTGGGAAGTGGATTAATGGGTTATCTGACAAGAAAATAATCCGCATGGAAAAATACATAGACATCGTTTTAGACTGGCTGGGAATTTTACTGGACAACACTGTTCCAGAAGTTCACCATATTCTGAAATCGCAGAGAAATCATTTTAGCAAGCATTGACAAAAACTGTGAACCTGGTAAAATATATGAAGAGAAAAATACTCGAACAAATTCTATCAGGATGCTCACTTTCATTCAACCGAAGAATTAACCGAATTTCTAAGGCAAGCCGGTTTTCAAAATTTTGAATATTGGCAGCTATTGACAAATGGGACTTAAAAGCTATATTGAAAGACCCACATAAAGTTTTGGGTAATGGAAGTTTACAATTATAAAACAAATAAAGTTTAATCAGGCCTGCCCAGGCAGGTACAAAAACAAAAATCATGAGCAACATTTTAATTATTATCAACGATGGACCTTACGGAACAGAAAAAGCGTATAATGCGCTAAGGTTAGGTAATCAGCTTTTAAAAGAGCATCCTGAAACCAGAGTAAATATATTTCTTTTGGCGGATGCCGTAACTTGCGGCCTTGCCAATCAAAAAACACCAGATGGATATTACAACATTGGCAGAATGCTGAAAATATTTACTCGGAAAGGAGGCGAGGTTAAAACCTGCGGAACCTGTATGGATGCAAGAGGAATGACGGAACTTCCTTTGGAGGAGGGTGTATCCCGTAGCAATATGACGGAATTTGCTCAATGGACAACTGACGCTGATAAAGTAATTACATTTTAAGGAAAACTTATGCCTCAAAAAAGCTCCGTTCCAATTCTGGAAAACAAGTATTATACGGAATCATCTGTTTTCCAACCTCAGAATTTACTTCGGGAAGCGAGACGACAGAAACACATTCCCGACTGTAAAATTCCGGAAATCTGTATTTTAGATCCGGATGGCGATTTGGTCAAGTACCTTTTAGAAAAGGATAAAGCAAAAAAAAGCGAATGTTGGGCTTGCTACCACTCCGATCTTTATACATTTAGCATTGGAAACACAGACATTGGGATTATTCCATGCATTGTTGGTTCCTCCTATGCAGTTTTAGTGAGCGAACAACTTTTTGCTTCGGGTTGTGCATTTTTGATAAGCATTACTTCTTCAGGAATTATATCCAAAACTGAAAATGAGCAAAGATTTGCATTAATCACAGAATCAATACGCGATGAAGGTACAAGTTATCACTATTTGCCAAAGGATATTCCGGCAAAAATATCGGAAACTTTGTTGGATTCATTAAACAAGGTTGAAAGAAAGTTATGGTTTAATACTAAAAGTTGGACCACAGATGCTCCTTACAGGGAAACGGAAACCGCAATCCAGGCAATGATAAAGGAAAATGTAACTTGTGTGGAAATGGAAGCATCTGCCCTATATGCATTTGCCCAGGCACGACAAAAACGTGTAGTGTGTTTTGCTCATTTAACCAATACAATGGCTCAACAAGAGGGAGATTTTGAAAAGGGCGAATACTTCGGTAGTATAGAGACATTACAACTGATCGAAGAAGTAATAAAAATAAATTAGATTGACTCAGTGCTTCTAAAATATCCATGCATATTTTGACCAATAAATTTTAGAAGATATAAAGTGAATAACGAAAAACTGACAAGGAAAGAAATCATCGACTACCGTTTAAAACAAGCAGGCTGGAATGTGACTGACCGAACTCAGGTGATTGAAGAATTTGATATTCACTTGACCATTGTTGAAGAACCATTAACCCCCTATGCCGGACATCAATACAGCGACTATGTTCTATTAGGCAAAGACGGTAAAGCACTTGCCGTGGTTGAGGCTAAAAAGACTTCTGTTGATGCAGCTTTCTATAGACTAATTCATGTTCCAAACATTTGAGATTCCCATCTATGCACATCCTGCCAGCCATCTGCGTTTATCTGCGCGATCAGCGGGAGAAGATTTAGCCCACTGATGCCGCTTGTGTTTTTTGGCCCGCAGATTTTCGCAGAGGGTATTTTTTTGCAATGATGAGGAGAGGAATTTGCCTGAACCCTGCGAACTTACATAAATACAGAAAGGGAGCACCAAGAGGTAAGCTCAACCTCAAAAAGAAGACTCACTGCTGTGATCTCGTGCTAGCATCTACATCAATCACGGATTGTTTGTATTGCAACCTGATTACCTGATACAGCCGGCCTATCTGGAGTGCCTGGTCAAAGAAGAAGATGGAACGCCAATAGGTAGTGCCCAATTCAGGTGATGACATATGACAATACCTTTGAATACTCGAAAAATAACGGAACCTATGCCACCGGGGTAGTTTGATCAGACAAGTCTACCGGTGGTTGCCAGTAATCTGATCCAGGTAACAGTCAGTAAATCTGGATATTCAACGAAGGATACAGTGATAAACTTCATTCCGGGGACCGTCATCAATCAGGATTTTATATTACAAGGTGTAACCCTTCCGGTTGAACTAATCAGTTTTAACAAATTGTATTATAGTTCATCTGGTGAATTTCACACCGTGATTATTATGACCCTGGAGAGAAAAATCCTCCGGACTATTAAAGGTCCTTACCAGGTTACCGATCTTATTGAATTTAAAAATGGCATGTACTGATTAAATTTATGACTACGGATGCATCACTAACCCGTAAATTCATCAAAATCTAATCGTAATTATAAGGAGCGCTCGTCATAAGTCCTGGTTATCACTCTTATAAATTTGACTCTGGATCCCATCGGATCATCCAACAAAAAGCAAATTTTTTCTAAATTTAGAATATGTTATGGATCTACATCTTAACCTGCCTCTTACACCAACCGGATACATCCAAATTATCTCCCCGACTGACGGGTGACTGGTGGAAAATCGCAGACAATCCCTCATTGGGTGAATTATCTTCGGATGAACAACAACCAGTGGACTTTGGTATCTGGCAGGCTGCGGATGGTAGCTGGCAGGTATGGTCATGCATTCGCAAAACCAAAGAGATCGGAAAAACCCGGTTATTTCATGGATGGGAAGGAGTTGAATTAACGCAGTCAGATTGGACGCCGACGGGAATCAAAATGCGGGGAGACAGTACCTTAGGGGAAGAACCAGGGGGAATGCAAGCTCCGTATGTCATTAAAATCGGCGACACCTATACAATGTTTTACGGTGACTGGAACCGAATCTGCCTGGCGGAAAGCAAGGATGGTAAAACTTTTGAGCGGGTTTTAAAAAATGGTAGTCCTGCCCTTTTTGGTGATTTAAAGGAAACCAATACAAGGGACGCCATGGTCATTAAAACTGATGATTATTGGATCTGTTATTACGTAGCTCATCCGGAGAACGATGGGGCAATATATGCGCGGACATCTCCTGATCAGCTAAACTGGAGTGAATCAAAAATAGTATCCTATGGTGGGCATGTCGGTAAGGGTAAATTATGGCTCGCAGAATGTCCCTTTGTAATAAAAATGGGAACTGACTATTTTTTGTTTCGCACGGTTATGTACGGGGTAAACAATAAAACGAATATCTACCGGTCAACCGATCCCCTTAACTTTGGCGTAGACGATGACCAATATTTTATTGGCTCCATCCCTGTAGCTGCACCGGAAGTTTTTCAGTATGAAGACCAATGGTACATAGCATGTCTGCTTCCTTCATTACAAGGTATTAGGATCGGTCGATTAGAGTGGGTTGAGGACTAATAGCCTTCCACCGTAACCGATTAACCGGGATTATGTATTAGGGTTTTGTCGTGAAAGGCCGAAGTGCAATAAAAACGGGTGCTCCAGAGGTTTTTGAGGGCGCAGACATGGTCACCATCATGGTGAGCATCAAAAATCGATGATGTGCCCGTATTTGCAGCAATTCTGCCTTGTAATAGAAAGTCTAATGCATAATCCCGGATTAACATAAACAGCAGATAAGTTAGAAGTGTTGGGAGATCTTATACGTCCAGGAGGCTGTAACGCAGTTTAGATTCAGTGGGTTGCTGAAAGATTGTGAAAATTTGAGGCCCATACAGGGAAACAGGCTTTTATACTTGCCGGATGGCATCATCTATTCGTGCAAGCTTTCTGGTGACCAGATATATAGAGGAGAGTAGTAAAATAACAAGAACGCTCTTAAGAAAAAAGGGATGTAAATTTGAAAACGTCGAGTTTGCAGCTGACTCCACCTGGATCATAGCCGGATTGCCTGAAGCAGAGACACTGTACAACCAATAGATTGCCGTTGTACCTTTTGTGACCAGAACCGAGATTATTTTTAATAAGTAAAATTCCATCCTTAAGCCAGAGAGGAGAGTCCTCTCCAATTTTATACCCGGATTTTCCCAAATCCAGCTTGATTCTAAATATACATTAATACTTTATCTATTGGATAGAAACCTATCCTTCAGTTCTTTATCGTCGAAGTGGATCGTGGATCAATCGTTCAATGCAGATATGATAACAAACGTGATGCCAGAATATCCTCAAGTGATTTTTTTCCTATTCCCTTTGACTTCCCTAAAAAATCTCCTTCTGTACGGATTTCTGACTCACATCATTACTTAATGAAGCGAATGCGAGTGTAAATATCGTGATATATTGTGAGGTTTGCAGATATTTATTTTAGTGATGCTAATTCTTTACTCTTTGGACACTATTCTTTACTCTTTGATAGAGGTACAAGTGATTCTGTGATCTCAGGTTTCTCTCACATCCAATCAAGCCCAGCATTTCATTCGATTGTTGAAAAACTCCGCCACCCCAGATGAAATCACCACCCTGATTATCCAGATGCAACCTGCTGATTTTCGTTAGTGAAACCGAGTCATGGAAACTAAGATGAAACAGATCTGCCACATTCGCCTTAGTTATGTCAGAGGTCATTCCTACTAGATAGAGTTCATTTTCACTATAAATCAGGTTAATATTCTGATAAGGTAGCCACTGCGGATCGATCCAGGAGGAGCGGCTGACATGGTCCATATGTAAGCTTTCTGTCAATGTAAACGGACTTTCAATCGATTCATTTTCACTCTGATAAAAATCGAGATTCCTGGTATTCCAGTCACCCACTACAAGCAGCCAATGTCCTGGAATTTTAATCATACCCACACAACCGGCCGTTGCCCTTTCAAATAAACCCTCTCTCCTGATTTGTACGACAGGTTTTTGTATGGAACGCCCCAGGTCTTGCAGATCATAGATGCAAACCTCAGACCAGTTGCGTTTTTCATTGTCCTCTACTCCCACGGCAAGGTAATTTTCACAGATTTGAAATCCTCCGGCATGTTTTAAAGGTTTTTCAAAAATTCTGATGATACGCTGCACTTTCGAACTTCTATTTAAATCGACGAGAACCAGGTAGGCATCGGTACTGGAACTACCACTCAGGATAGCCAGGGTACTGTCACCCTGATTTAAAAGTTGAACTCCTTGAAGGTGTCCTCCTTCACTATTGATTTCTAAATGATTGTCAAAAATAATTAACTCGGGATTTACGTGAATTTCTGACCAAAGTCTTAAGATTTGCTCATGCGGTCCATCATTCTGGGTGAAACAAAATTCAGTGACCATGATGCACAGAACCAGTAAATTAATTCGCAACATATTAACTTCTTGAAGGTCGGTAAACTTAGTAAAAGTCAATTACGATTTTAACTGTAAAATAAAACTGTTGTTAATCTATCTTCCCATTAATTATCCCAACATCTCCGGGTTTATTCAGCCAAAGTTTCCACCCACCCATTTTTACCGGAAGCAGTGCGAACATACCAGTGCGTGGTATCCCTGGCATGCACAGTTAATTCTTCCTCAATTTCCGTCTCGTCAACGACTACAACATCATTCGATGGCATTTCAAGTAAGGAGACGATCTTACCCGGATTACTCGTCCGGATAGGATGATTAATTGATTCTACATCGGCCATCCTGATAACCCCCGCTAATCCACCTGGTAATTCCACCCGGTATGAACCTTCAAAAACCGCACGCACCTCTAGTAGTTGATACTGATCGAGACTGATCCGGATGTCCATCGAATCCTGATTCACAACCGCCAGTTCAGTTTTGCGTAAGGTTCTAACTTTAGTACCAAGGTGATCCCGGTTGGCACGGATCTTTTTTGCTTCCGGTTGTCCGGCGACAAAAAAATAAGGATCTACTGGTCCATTTTGATAAATTCCAAAATGCAGATGTGGTGGAGTCGTTCTGGCATTTCCAGAATTTCCTACAGTGCCCAGGGTATCTCCAGCCTCCACCCAGTCATTATCTTCAACAAATATGGTCTCCAAATGTGCAAAATACAGGGTCATATTTCTCTGCCGGTCCCTCATCCAAACCACCCGGCCTCCCAGTCCCCGTTCTCCCGCGAAGCGAATAAATCCATCGGTTGGTGCCAGGATAGGAGTATGTCTACTGGCAAATATATCAATACCGTGATGTACCCGACGTCCACCATCACGGGGGTCTCCGAAAAAACTACCAATTGCCGTTTTGTCTTTGGCCTGAACTGGAAAATAAAGGGCGGGTACTGCCAGTATGGTCAGGTTAAATCTTCCCCCTCTTAGCAACTCTGGTTGAATTCTCAAATGATATTTGGCATCTTCTTTTGACTCAAAACCCAAAGTAAATTCCCGGCTATCAGCCGAAGCCACATGCTGTTTGGTATGGCTTTCATTTGTATCAACCCGAAACAGGTCAACAAACAGTTTAATCGAGTCGGAATTATCCGGATCCAGATTTATCTGAATTTTCTGACCTCGTTTTACAGAAAAAACATAACCGTTGGCTTCGGGTATTTGTGGTGAAAAATAAAAAGCCTCCTGATAGGGAAGTTGAATGACCACCGGGTTCTCCAGACTGCTTCTATCCGCTTCAAGCCAGTCCCGGCCCAGGGCCGTTGTCAAAAGGTCTGTCTTTTCGAGCGAATGACGGTATGCTTCATGATCCGTCCGGGGTTTAAAAACCTCAGGCACGAATTCTTCATCACAAGAAGTAAATAGAAAGAAGAAAGAAATTACTAAAAAAATAAACCCATACTTTGTCCTATTCATCAAACGCTGAATTGTATTGAACTGCATTCTATAAAAGGGGATCTTTCAAGAACCTCAACAGGTTCTAAACTTCCATGAAGTTTTTTTATTGCAATATTCCATTTTGATCATGCCTTATTTCGACAGAATGCCAAAGTATAAGCAAAAGGCTATTCAAAGTTTGGCAAATAAATCCAACAATTTTTTCTCTTCACTTTGCCAGCACCAGAGTTTCCGGGCTTCCAGACAATCAACATGCAGGTTAAACCAATAGTTTCGGTCACCAAGGAGGTGATTAATAGTATAAACGATGGATGTTTGTTTTAGGTCAAG
>JBGTCB010000203.1:0-6734 GCA_041748995.1 Saprospiraceae bacterium
AGATACAAGTAAAACAGAAGTTTATGTGTTCTTGAAAATCAAATACACCTGTTAGAGAAGTTTTACTGATGTTGAGAAAAGTTGTCCTGTAAGTTGGGTCAGATTGAGCCAGTGCTTTGGAATCATCCTGGGCGGATTCAGACCATCGTTTTCTTTTTCTAAGCCAGTCAATAGCAAGATTTGTCGCTATTGAAAATATCCAGGTTTTCAGACTTGATTGCCCTTCAAACTGATTTTGCTTTTCAATGACTTTTATAAATGTGTCATGTGCCAGGTCACTGGTAATTTCTTTGTCACAGGTCAACCGATAGAGATAGGATTTAAGTTCAGGTAAAAAATCCTTATATATTTTTGAAATATCTATGTCTGAATAAATAGAGCTCATTTTTCTATATGGGTAGTGGCATCCTTAAAATGGATTATAACTCCTCCATAAACGTATAATTCTTGAATCACTCTTTCAGATTTTTCTTAACCGCTCAGCCAACTTTAACTGCTCCGGCGGACTTTATTAGACGTCAAGGAACGTCTGGTTATATGAGATAGATCAGAGTTGTCCTGATATCTGTGCCTCAGCAGTTCCCGGATAGAGCGTACATCGGTACCATTGTCCGGCTGATGGTTGGTAAAGCAGTCCCGGTAGAAAGCCTATTTGCAGGCCGTTCCTTCCCTTATCCTGTATGCCAGCGCCACCGGTTTACCAATCGATCCAGGCACGAATACCGTAGTTTTAAAAAATATGGGGAAGGTTCAGTGAAGAACAGGTGGTCTGCCGTTAGGCGGCTATGCCGTGGTGAGCCGTTGTCATCCTGCGTTCATTCTACATCTTCTATATATTCAATAGAATTTTCTCCATCATATACCTTTACCAGATACTCACCTTTCCTGAGCACAAGTACCTTATTATCATAGCGATGCCTAAGTTCAATCCGGTCGGTGGGCACTCCGTTTTGTTCACTCTTCAGATGGGCAGATACAATCACCGGGAATTTTGTCTCACTTCTATCCATTTTAATCGGTACGGATTTGCAGTCACCATTCTCATACATCCAATTTGGCCTGCCGTTTCGATATCTTGTTATGGGGTGAACTATTTCAACATCTACATGATCGGACATTCGTATCATTTCTCCTTTACTGTCGGTGAAAACAGAGGGACGATGGATATTGCAATCTTTGAGAAACGGATGCTCATTTTCCGAAAACTTTTCTGTGAAATTATCCTGGTAGATGGTTAATGGGTCTATACCGGTCTTATCCTTTAGATATTTTGCCATCCAGTACGAGCTCCTGCGTTTAATAACATCCGACTCGATCGCATGATGAAATCCACATACGATTATAATTTTTGCACCAGGATTGGAATTTAAGTACTTAATAATATTATCGGCCTGGATTTCATCTCTATCCTTTCCCTCCACCTTTTCAGATTCTTCGTATGCAAAGGGAATGTATTTCAGTTTCAGTGCCGTTCTGACTAAATCCCCCATTTTAGGTTCTAAGGTATAAGTTCCGGTTAAGGGTGAATCCAACGGATATCCCCGTTCAAGCAAATTCGAATCCAAAAGTTCATTGCTATTGGAGCGGTGTCCAAATGTTTCTAAACCCAAATGGCCAAATCCCTCCTTAGACAGTTCTTCGATAATATTCTTTGCAAATATTCTGTGCTGAGGCCTTAAATGATTTTCACTAATTATGACTATTTGATGGGATCTGGCCTGATCCACTACATGTGGGAGAGCACTTTCCAAAATATAGTTGTCAACGACGAGACTATCAATACCCCATGAAACTGGAATATCAGAGTATCTGGCAGCCGTATAGTATTCCCCAATGAAAGAATACAAAGTGCCCGCCCTGGTGGATCTTATCAAGCCATCTGCGAGGCCCTTTTCAATTTCAGATGAGAACTTAATTTCCTTTGGAGGCGGCTGACTATTCACCATACCATAGGTCAAGGCGAAAATTAGTATTAAGGTTAATCTATTCATCTCAATGCAAGCCTATCGTTAGTGCACACCTCTCTATAGACGTATATCTCTGGTATCATTCTGCTTGCTCAAAAATAACTTTCATTATAGAAATTGATACCTGTACTTTCACTGTCCGTAACATTATAGGATTAGATGCAGCAATGACCAAAGTATTTATTATGTACCGAAGTATCATGTTTTAATTTCTATGATGCATTTCCAGTTCTGAGTGGTGTATAACTACAAGGAATGTATCTGGGATCCACTTCATAACATGATATCTATTGGATTCTAGTACCCTGCCTGGAGGCTGTTGTTACCATGTTGCACAGTGATAATCACATTTCCCTTTTTGTGCCCTTTCTCAACATAACTGTGTGCCTCAGAAATTTCTTCCAGCGGATAGCTTCTGTCAATGACCGGTTTCAGATGGCCTAATTCAATATGACCGTTGAGGAAAATCAATTCTTCCGCAGTTTCGGTTATCTGCCCACCGATTACTTTTTTACTGCTTGTCAGGGAAATCCAAAGTCCTCTAAGAATAGCAGATAATGACAAATGAACAACTCTCAGATAATATCCATTTTTCCTAAGCGATTTTATGGAGCCTGAAAAAGGGCTCTTGCCAACAGCATCGAAAATTATATCGTAGGTCTCATCACTTTCACTAAAATCTTCCCTCTTATAATCAATAACCTTATCCGCTCCAAGCGATTTAACCAACGCTACATTCGCAGTACTGCAGACCCCGGTAACCTCTGCGCCAAAGTATTTAGCAAGCTGTATTGCGGAACTCCCTACCGCTCCGGATGCCCCATAGATTAAAATTTTCTGACCCCTCTGTATCTTTCCTTTTCTAAGAAAGTGCAATGCTGTTGTTCCACCAAATGGAATAGCTGCAGCTTCCTTATAGGTCAGCGTGACCGGTTTAATTGCCATTACTCCTGTCTCCGGCAAACATATATACTCGGCATACGCGCCAAGGCTCATACCCGTAGTTCCATAAACGGGGTCGCCTTCCCTGAATCGTTTTACTTTTTTACCTGCGGCTTCAATTTCACCCGCAAACACCACCCCCAGTATCGGTTTTTTCGGTCGGATAAATCCAAACACCAGCCTTACGGAAAAAGGGTCGGCTTTTCGCAGGCGAATATCTCCTGAATTTACCGATGTTGCATGAACTCTGATCAATACTTCGTTGTCTTTTGGCACCGGCGCTTTTACTTCTTTAAGTTGGAGAACTTCAGGTGAGCCGTATTGCTCATAAACGATTGCTTTCATTTTCATTTTTTTTAGTTAAAACGAACGATCTGTTTGTTCAATCAAAGCTAGGTTGAATGTTCGACGAGAGGGTTCGGGATAAAATACAGAGGTTCTGTATTATAATTCCGAACTAATGGAAAATACTCCTGTGAGATCCGAGGTTTATCAGGAGAAAAGACGATCCGATGCGTTTTCAACAGAATCAGAAAGCATACCGACCAACGACCCTGCAGGTACATCTAAATTAAAGATTCTGTTTCTGAAGCTTTAAATATTCTTTAGGTGTAAGACCTGTTTCTTTTTTGAAGTACGTATTAAAAACTGTTTTGGAGTTAAACCCGCTGTCATAAGCAAGCCCTATCAACCTAAGATGGGAATTCTTTGGATCATTAGCTAGTTCTTTAAAAGCATCCACCCGGTAATGGTTAATAAATTCATTGAAGTTTCTCCCTATGTTTTCATTAACCAACCAGGAGAGTTGATTCGGATGAATGTTGATTTGCTCTGCCAACGATCGTAAGGATAAGTCCGGATTTAAATAAGGCCTTTTTTCATGGATATACTGCAACAATTTTGATGTATAAGCCTTCACCGCACCGGAATCCAGCAACTCCTTCTTTTTCCTGGTATTTTCTGCAGGTGCATCTTTCTGATAGATCATTCTATGAAATTCCAAATACCTAGGATCATCTTTTATTGAGTTTACCAGCGGGTCAGCAAAATTAAAGAGCAATAAAGAGGATTTATTTTCTATTCCCTGCCGGATCCACTCAAAGGCCTTGTCCTTTTCCCCGGTCACTGCGTAGGTAAGAAGCACGTAAGAATGAGCCCGGAATCCTTCGGCGCTCCGTGCATGTTCTAATAATTGTGCAAGGAAGGTTGCTGTGTTTGGAAGATCCCTTTTAACTGCATAAGCCAAAGTTGTTAAACCTAATTTATCTCCAGGCGTGGCCAGTTCAGGTGGCATGGTATCGACATAATGAATGACCTCATCACCACGGCCCATCTTTAACAGGCAGTAACATTTCACTGAATGGGCGGGAATGTTTTTTGGGTTGTATTCAAGGCACCTGTCCAATTTCTCGAGAGCGGTTGCATAATCCTGCAGCATGTAGTAGAAATAGGCACTGAAAAAATGTGTTTCCTGCGACAATGGATCTATGCTTAACGATATTTCCAGGTGTTCCAATGCCTTTTCCTTCTCCCCTGCTATAATGTATAAAAAGGACATAAACTGCTGGGCTTCTACATAATTTGGTTTTAGCTCAATGGCCTTTGCTGTTTGTTTGAATGATTCACTGTAATCACATGCGGTGAAAAAGGACTGTTGTGCGAGTTGATAATGAACACCTGGGAGCCGGTCATTTAATAAAACTGCCTTGCGGGTTAATTGCGATGACTTCTGCCAAGCCTCTTTATGAGGCATAAATCCGGTGGCTGCCATAAAACCAAAACAATCGGCAAGCCCCAGCATAGATTGGGTATGATTTGGGTCCAGTTCAAGGGCTTTTTCATAAAGTGAAATGGCGGTTCGCATATCCGTAGAATTCCACTTATTCGCATGGAATTTAGCCTTCAGTGAATATTCGTAAGCATCAAGATTGTCCGTTTGCTTTTCGACCAGGTGCTCCTGGATCTCAAAATGACCAAATTGCTCTCTTAACTTATCTGCTATTAAAAGGCTTATCTCGTCCTGGATCTCAAAAATATTTTCCAGTTTTCTATCCCAGGTCTCCGACCAGAAATGAAAATCTTCTGCCGACTGGATTAACTGGGCCGTGATCCTGATGGTATTACCTGATAGCCGGACACTACCTTCCAGGATAGCAGAAACGTTTAGTTCTTTTCCGATTTGTTTGACCGGAATGCTTTTATTTTTAAAATAGAAAGAAGAAGTTCTGGACGTTACTTTGAGGCTTTTGATCTTAGATAATGCATTGATGATCTCTTCGGTGATGCCATCACTAAAATATTCATTCTCTTCGCTGGTACTCATATTTACAAAAGGGAGTACGGCAATTGCTTTATTTATTTTTTTCTGCTTGCCCCCGAGTTCCAATGGTTGTGGAACTCTTATTCCATAATTTGTAACTGCAAATACTTCAACGGGCAGGGCAATGTTTTTGAGGTCAAAGAGGCCCAACGAGACGGTAGAAATAGCAGGATGGTTTTTAAGTTCATCATTTAATTTTCCCGATAAAAGAATTGCACCAGCCACTGCCATACTTTCAATACGGGAGGCAAAATTCACCCCATCTCCATAAACATCCGTATCATCAAAAACGATATCCCCCATGTGCAATCCAATTCGTAATGGTACGGGGTCTCCCTGCTGTAAAAGAATTTGAATTTCGACAGCACAGTTTACTGCATCAATGGCACTTTTAAAAACGCTTAATGTACCATCCCCATAATATTGCACTATTTCTCCCTGGTACAATTCATGTTGTGTTCTGAATACCTCCCGGTGCCGCACCCGGAGTTTTGTTGCCAATGCTTCATCACCTTGCATCAAAGCAGTATATCCCACTATATCGGTAAACATAATAGCTGCAAGCTGCCGCACTTTCTTCTCTTTCATTGCTTCTTGAAGTTTGATGGAAGGTTGATCCTTCCACCTATTTTTGTTAACGTGAGAGCTTTCTGTCGTAGTCCTTTGTCACTTCAGCCTGTCCCGAACTCAAAGGAATCTCCTTTCTACATATGACTATCCTATAAACGCTATATCGTCTATAGTGGACGCAGAAATGTTTGGCTCGGGCCGTGATTGATGTTTCTCAATGTCACGTGGTATCTACAGTTGAGTTGGCTGTTAAAATGTCCAATCTGAGCCAGGGCAACGATGGCAGTCCATTACGATCCAAGATAGCATTCTGGTTTAATCTTATCCACGCTTTTTAGTTAATCAGGAGCATTTGGTGCCTATGGCTGGTATAATGTCTCATAAGGCTTACCCCTTAACGATGTATGTTTTGTTCTAAAAATGGCATCAACAGAATTCATTGCATGGCTGGAATTCAGAGTACTTTCGGCCGGATACGGCAAACAGCAGCTATCGCTCACACCTGGAATTAAAGAAAAACCGCTCCTTCCACAGCGGTCCTTCAAAGTCATTTACTGACTATTTAATTTCAGTCCGACTAAGTTTAACGGGGCGCTCCCAGATACGGTCTGGCTGCCAGTTTAAATTATGCTGCTTTTGGCGAATGCCAATACAGGATATTTGTTCATCATATGTTGCCAGGCCAATCACCAATTTTTCACTTGGCCGTTTCTGACCTAATGTTGTCCCTTTTTGTGCTTTTGCATACGTCACCTTTGTATCGTCAATAATGACAAACTAAATAATACAAAATCAAATAATCAAATAAGTATGAAAAAGAGTGTAGTAATGTAGTAATTCTTAAAAGAATGGGTGCGATTGCTAGTGCAATGACGCTTATATTTCTGTTCGCTTCGTGTGAAAAAGAAGTATTTGACCCAACATTGACGCATGAA
>JBGTCB010000204.1:0-1856 GCA_041748995.1 Saprospiraceae bacterium
ATTATCAAGCTGGGAGAAAAAGTCATCGAAACCAAGTATGGTAACCTGTTTGAGATGTATGAAAAGATTACCGGTGAAAATCCATATAAATCACCTATGATGATTTATCCTGCGGTGCATTATACCATGGGGGGTCTTTGGGTTGATTACAATCTTGAAACCAATATTCCAGGGTTATTTGCCTTGGGAGAGTGCAATTTTTCCGATCACGGGGCGAACCGCCTCGGTGCTTCCGCTCTTATGCAGGGACTGGCAGATGGCTACTTTGTCATTCCCTATACCGTGGGTACTTTTCTGGCCAACGATATTCGTACACCTGCATTTACGACGGGAGATCAATCCTTTGTTGCAGCAGAGCAAGCGACTCACGAACGGCTCCATAAATTATTAAATATCAATGGTAAGCAGACCGTTGAGCAGTTTCATCGCAGATTGGGAATGATCATGTGGGATTACTGCGGGATGTCCCGTTCAGCCGGAGGACTAGCCAGGGCCAGAACCATGGTTCAGGACCTCAGAGAGGAATATTGGGCGGACGTCATTGTACCCGGTGCTCAGGAAGAGTTTAATCCTGAACTGGAGAAAGCAACCAGGGTGGCAGATTTTATGGAAATGGGTGAGATCATGATTGAAGATGCCTTGCATCGCGATGAATCTTGCGGAGGTCACTTCAGGGAAGAATATCAGACCCCGGAAGGAGAAGCTTTGCGGGACGATGATGAGTTTACATATGTGGCAGCTTGGGAATGGCGCGATGGTCAGGATTCCGTCTTGCACAAGGAGCCATTAAAATTTGAAAAAGTCGAACTGAAAACACGAAGCTACAAGTAGCGATGTTTGGAATCTTTTTAAAATTTAATCTCCAACCGAATTTGAAAATGGAATAAGGAGTTTGGATTTTTCAAAAATATTTATCAATTAAGAGCGTAAACCGCTATGAAATTAACTTTAAAGATCTGGAGACAAAAAAACATCCACAGTCCGGGCAAATTTGAACGCTATCAGGTGGAAAGTGACCAGCATATGTCATTTCTTGAAATGCTGGATGTTCTAAATCAGGATTTAATTGAAAAGGGTCAGGATCCGATAGCATTTGAGCATGACTGCCGGGAAGGTATCTGTGGAAGTTGTGGATTTGTCATTGACGGTCGTCCCCATGGGTTGCTAAAAGGTACAACGACCTGTCAGCTTCATATGCGATTCTTCAAAGAAGGTGACACGATTACCATTGAACCCTGGAGAGCCACCTCATTTCCAGTGATCAAAGATCTGGTAGTAGATCGTAGTGCCTTCGACCGAATTATACAGGCCGGGGGATACGTGTCGGTCAATACCGGTCAGGCACAAGATGGAAATGCTATTCCAATAGAACGGGATACCGCTGCCAAAGCTTTTGATGCTGCAGCCTGTATTGGGTGTGGTGCATGCGTTGCTGCATGTCCCAATGCTTCTGCCATGCTATTTGTTGCTGCCAAAGTCTCCCACCTTTTCCTTTTGCCTCAAGGAAAAGTAGAAGATGAGACCCGGGTAGCTTCTATGGTCAGTCAAATGGATCTCGAAGGATTTGGCAACTGCTCAAATGTCTACGCTTGTGAAGCCGAATGCCCAAAAGAGATCTCAGTCGAAAACATCGCCCGGATGAACCGGCGGTACTTTAAGTCGATGTTGACCGCCAATAAATAGACCCGAATCAGTTCAATCAACGGCAGTATTAGATTCATGCCTGACGATTGAATGTCCGTTTGTGATTTCATAAATTTTTATTCTGTTGATCACCCTCGAATCCTTTCATACCATTTTTTTGATATATGTTAAATAATTAAAATAAATAGACAACTATTGCCAACATATATGAG
>JBGTCB010000205.1:0-1640 GCA_041748995.1 Saprospiraceae bacterium
CTTTTGCGTTTTGATTTTTTCCAGGTATTGCCTGACTTTTTTATCGCTTATATTATAGTTCGCATTTTCTATCACCCGGCCGGAGGCTGTCTTATATTTTTTCTCGTTGGCTAACCAGAAGAAAGTTGCTTTAATCCCATAGGTGTCGTGAATTTTAAGAATGCGATCAAATATTTCCATATCCGGATCCTGGTGGATTTTGATTAATAGCAATTGCAGGATTTGATCAATTCGAAATTTTTTAACGGCAGTTTTCAGATCCGGCCAGATATTGTGGTACAGGTAATCAATGTCATGACTCACCCAAAGCCTGCTGGGCACCAGTTTTCTGCGAAGGTGGCTCAGTTTGGAACAGGTTTGTTGTAGCTCGATCAGATATTGTAACACCAGATTTTCCTGTATACATCCAAATTTATATTGATAGCTCTGGTGATACCGGTACCGGTCCAATTCATCAAAACTGGTTGGATCACCGACATATTCCTGCAGAAAATTGGCCATATATGCGCAGGTACTCAGGTAATCCGGCCGGTTATTCTCACCAAGGATTAATGGTTTATCTCCCATTAGCTCCACATGGCTAAACTGCTGGTTTCTAATTGCATGAACAAATTTGTCCGAAATGCGAATATCGGCACTGGCAGCCTGTGATATTTTCAGATCGCCGTCTGATTTATGCCTGAACGTTACCTCAAAATGGTTCTCCAGTAAATCAAGGGTATGGGCCAGAATAGGTGCTACGTTCACATCCAAATCAAAAGATACAGAGACCTCCTCAATTTCGTTCATCCGCAAGAATTAACCGGTTTGCTATCAATGATAAACCTCCCCGCTTTCCGGACATTGGGCTGATAATCAGAGCGAAATCCCCTGCTACAGCTGTTGAGTGGTAGTAATATTGAAGGTTAGTTAACATTTTTTCCAGAAATCCTTTTTACGAAGATACCTTTCAAACACAGAACATGGATTTAAACATATTTTATATTGTATGGGAGGATTGTCCAACATAGTCTCTGGGCAGACCTTAGGCACCCATTCAACATCAGTCCCATTTGATATGGCCAGGGAATTCATTTGGTGAATAAAACAATGCTGTCCACTTCATGAGAGGCCTTGGGAAGTAACCTGGCTATGCTGATGGCTTCAAAATTTTGGCTTTATTATTTATGATTCACCATAAATAATCGCGTTAAAATTTATGGTTAAAGATATATATTATTAACCAGGACTCAACGAACAACTATCCCATAACTTATTCCTGAAGCGGAAAAACCGTTGGTTCCCTGGCGCCCTTTGCCCGAAGTCTGGAATGCAGACAGGTTGCCCCTTATCCCGAAGATCCTTATCTTTGCGGGATGACACAAGCCACCAGAATATTACCTAACTACACCTACGATGAGTATTGTAAGTGGGAAGGCAAGTGGGAAATTATTGATGGCATACCGTATGCGATGAGTCCTTCGCCATCGCTGAAGCATCAGATTATTGCTTCCCGTCTTAATGTGATTTTGGGCAACTCAACTGCTGCTATAGGATGCATCCCCTGTGAGGTTGTACAGCCTATTGATATTAAAATAAGCGAGTATACGGTAGTCCAACCAGATTTGTCGATCATTTGCGCACCTCCAAAGAAAGACTTT
>JBGTCB010000206.1:0-2823 GCA_041748995.1 Saprospiraceae bacterium
AGTAATAAATATTTGAATAAGGGTTGGAGAGGATTTACCGATTGGTTGGGCAAGGAGAGATAGGATCATAAATTAAGCGACTTAGCGAGCATTTTTTAGTTCTGATGTTTATCTGCTCATACAAAAAAAAAGCTGATCCCAAAACGAAAGAGGCTTACCACAATGACAGTAACTTGTGGAATTGATCTGGTGCTATATAGTGAATGTGTTAGTATATATTGTGTTTTTATGTTAAAATTTTCATTTTAAAGTAAATAATTTAATCTTTTTATAGTTATAATTGTACTTATAAGTGAAATACGAACTAATGAAACTGGATCTATCTGGAGAGGGTGCATCTATTTACACTGTTTATCTAGAAGATGAGAATACTACGCTGTTTGATCGCTTCATTCAAGAAAACATTGGAGAGTACAAAGAAGAAATTGAAGATATTGTTCTCAGGGTTAAGGCTATTGGCAGATGGGGAGCGAGAAGTCAGTGGTTTAAAATGGGAGAAGGTATAGGTAAAAGTGGGCAACACGTCTGTGCTCTTTACGATCACCCAAATAAGAATCTCAGATTATATTGTATTAGAGAGGGAACTCCTTTAGTCATTTTAGGTGGAGGTGGTGTTAAGTCAAAAAAAATAAGAGAGTTACAGCAAGATCCTAAGTTAACTAAGGAAAACTATCTTTTGAGAGTGATCTCCGATGCTATATTTGAACGAGTAAGAAGTGGTGAAATTAAGTATATAAATGACTACATGGATTTAGAAGGCAATCTTAAATTTGTTAATAATGAAGAATATGAAAGTTAAGAATTACTCAAGCACAATCATAAAAGAAGTAATTGATTCTGTGGATCCGAAAACAGAAAGAAGAGTTGAGAATCGAATGTACATTTCAGCATATATTAAAGATCTGATGGATAGGAAGGACCTAAGGAATAAGGATCTTGCTGCACGTCTTGGAAAGAAACCTTCTATCATTACTCGATGGCTCAGTGGAACACATAACTTTACACTGGATACCTTGAGCGATATTGAAGTTGCATTGGGAGAGAGAGTCATTGTTAAGCAGCCTGCTGAGGTCAAGTATCACTTTTCTGCAGTTGCACGGACGGCTCCGGTGGAATATAGCCCTTATTCGAATAGAATAAGTAATTGTCAATTTGCAAGAGCATGAAACAACCGTTGAGAGAGATAAAGCTTGAGGGAATTGAGATAGTTGAAAACTTTTTCACACTTCCAAGGGTCAGGGAACAATCCGTCATTGAATTTAATCACGCTGTTGATGTTAAATATGATATAGAGGATCAGAAAATAGGTACAGTGGTAGAGGTGCAAACGTCTTCAAAGCAAATCGAGGGTATTAGTGCAAGATTGAAAGTTAATATGATTTTCAATATCTCTTTCTTCGAAGGAATTAGAGAAGGATCAATTCCCGAAGATGTAACAATTACCTTGAATCGTGTAATTATTGGAACAATAAGAGGACTAATGTTCAGTTTGTATCGAGGTACATTTCTTCATAATGCTATCCTCCCCATTATTCCGGATGTGGAATGTCAGACTATGAATCTGCCTCCTCCACGCCCTTTAGGAAAAAGAGTGCCTAAAAATCACAAATAGCCATTCTTTTGACATCTACTGACTTAGTGTAAAGCTGGTACATAGAATAGCTGCTCCAGCCAAGAAGAGCAATCGTGGCTCTAGCTGGTTCTCCTGTTTCGGCCTTATTGACGGCTGCACCTATTCGAAAGCTGTGCGCACTATAACCGTCACCAAAGTACCTTTTGATCGCCTTGTTTACCGCTCTGGGAGTAATCTCAAATATTCTGCCGTCAACAATACCTTGGTAATCGACCCAACGCAGCAAGGCAGCATGAGGACAGTATTTAGTATCGGGTGGGAGTTTGATGTATTTGGTCTGCTCCCCAGTCTTTGATCGATCGAGAGTGACAATTAAAAAATCATTCTCAATTTTTAGATCACTGGGACTGATGGAAACAATTTCTGAGATGCGAAATCCACCCCGGTACATCAAAAGAAACAAAGCCCGGTATTTTAAGTCGTCGATTTGGTCGATCACATGAAGTAATCGTGTTACCGAAAGGGCTCTGGCCTGTTCCTGTTTCACTTGTTTCACCGGTGAAGTGTTTCTCATGGCCTTAAAGAAATTGCCAAGATCCTTATCCCTGCCTAATTCAATACCGCGATCCAAAAAGTAAGCCTGAACAGCATAGCGGTACAGTCTTAAGGATGACCATTTTATACCCGCCTGTTTCTCCGCTTCCAGAAATTGCATGAAGGATCCCTTATCGGCTCCAGTTCCATTTTGAATACACCATGATAAGTACTTCTTAACAGCGGAAAGATACATAGTCTTGGTATTCGCCTTCTTTGCATCGAACTTGTACTGATCGGCCAACTGTTGAGGTGTCGCTACAGCTTTCATCTTTTCTGCGTTTTTGCTACTGCAATATAATAAAAATTCTGGTTCCTATAATGAATACTTATAGGTATTTTAACAATTCAGATATCTTCGTTATTTTTTTACTGTTGGGTTTAGCACTAGAGACTACGAGAAAGTTTAGCAAGCGGAGTTTTAGCAAAAACCGAAAGTTTGATATAAGTTTGTCAGGCATATAACGTAGTTAGGCACAATTAAAAACAACATATTATGAATAGATCCATTCTTGCTGTTAATTCCCTTTGAAAATTGACCCTTTTTCCCAGCGAAAATTGACCCATGTAAAGTAAAAAAAAATAGGATAATATATAAGTTGCATTTTGATATTAGTCATTTGGTAAGGTAACAGATTGAGAAAGATTGTCTATTT
>JBGTCB010000207.1:0-1950 GCA_041748995.1 Saprospiraceae bacterium
TTGCAATAAACGGGCATTTTCAGGATTAACCGGCCGCTTTGGCCCCTTCAATCGCCGCACACTGTCATCGCTGTTTATACCCACTATCAGACGTTCTCCCAGTGCCCGGGCATCGCAAAGATACCGGATGTGGCCCGGATGTAACAGATCAAAAACCCCATTCGTCCAGATAATCTTCTGATTTTCCCTCCGATACAGTTCGATCTGAGTCTTCGCATCATTTAATGAAAAGATCTTTTGCCTGATTGTATTGAACATTAGTTACGAACCGGTTGATAATTACGATTATAACCCGGCAATAAAATTAGAGCTATTATTCCAAAAAGGATGTTACCGAAAATATTAATGGTAAAAAAGATAATCATGGCAAAGGAAAATGCATCATTGAGGTCAATCCCGTATAAAGCCAGTCCGGATATCACCAGGGCATGATAACTACCCATACCTCCCGGTGTCGGAATAATCATACCCAGGCTGCCAAATACATGGATGAGAAGTGCTGGCACCAAACCTAAGTGTTCGGTGGGAGCAAAAGCTTTAAAACACAGATAGGTCATTAAAAAATACATGAACCAGATGTTTAAGCTATGCAAAACCAACAAGGGTGTATTACGCACTTTTTCCAGCGATCGAAACCCTTCAGCGAAGCCTTTTGCTGCTTTCGAAATCCTTTGGAGAAATGGGTTTTGCATGAGGCGGAAGCGAAACTTCCAGATAACCCAGAGACCCACGAGGGGGAGAAGCAAAAGGAAGATCACCAGAGGGTTCCGGAAACCGGCTGAAAGATTGATATTTGCGTTTTTAACAATATAATTCCAAAGAAGGTCGAATTCCAGAAGCAAGGCGAGAAAAAAAATCAGGACAAAGCAGACAAGATCAATCATGCGGTCTACGGCCACGGTTCCGACGACTTTCTCAAAAGGAATATTTTCATACTTGGCAAAAGTGGCTGGCCGGATCACTTCTCCCAACCGGGGCAGACCCAGGTTGCCAAAATAACCCAGCATGACACAATGGAAGGCGTTTTGCCAGCGGGTCTGGTATCCCAAAGGTTCAAGCAGCTGTTGCCAACGTAAAGAACGGTTGATATTGCTTATAAAAAAACACAGGCAAATCACCACCAGCCAAAATACATTGGCCGACCGGAAATCCTGATAGACCTTGGTAATCAGACTGCATTCGTGGTCCGGGATGCCTTTCAACCGGCATTCTTCGAGATAGCTTGCGTTGAGGTTATTATATAGCAGCCAGAGGACAGTTATACCGAAAAGTAAAAAAAACAACATCTTCAGTACTGCCCTCAATGAATTTTTCAAGGCCTACGGTTTGATCGTATTATCCGGATCAGGGAAAATAGAAACCGGTTTGAAGACGGCAGCTTCTTCCGGAGTCATATAGGCATACGAGATGATAATGACGATGTCACCAACTTCCGCTTTCCGGGCGGCGGCTCCATTCATGCAGATGATACCTGATCCTCTCTTGCCCTTGATGACATAAGTCTCAATTCGCTCACCATTGTTATTATTAACAATCTGGACTTTTTCACCTTCCACCAGATTGGCTGCATCCATAAGAAGTTCATCTATAGTGATGGAACCTACATAGTTTAAATTGGCCTCAGTGACAGTTGCCCGGTGAATTTTGGACTTGAAAATTTGTAACAACATAACGCAAAAATAAAATTAATCCTTACAAATGTTCATTGATCAGGGTAGTCGAGCATTTTAACGGACTTTGACCATGAATAGTTCAGGGCGAAGACTACCCACTGATATTGTTAAGAATAATCTTTTAGAAACAATGGCCACGACATTACCTGTTCAAATCACTAGTGCATCATTTCCGAAATACCTGATACTAAGGACGGTTTCTTTTTCGTCATCTCTTCATCATCGAAATCATTATATAGCTACGGCTATACGCAGTTTCGCTTCTTCGACCTGACAA
>JBGTCB010000208.1:0-3479 GCA_041748995.1 Saprospiraceae bacterium
GCCCGGAGTGGTTCGTCCCGGTATTTTAAATACGACCAATTCCATTCATAAATACGGACTTTCCCTGCCAGGTGCGACTTTTTGGGCAAGTGAAATGCCGGAAGATAAATAGATTTTCGGAAATGGCTTTTGAATATCAGATCAGTGAAAAAGTAACCCTTGATTGGGTGGTGAATAAAATGCCCCAATTTTTATTTCCGGATTTGTCAAAAAAGAAAACCCGGATATTAAAACCTATGACCGGAGTAATTGCGACCCATAAAAGTAAGCCCGCAGGGTTGCTTTTAAGCAGCGATGACAATACGGGAAAAAATTACCGGATCCATAGTTTATTGGTGCATCCTCAATTCAGGAATCAGGGTATTGGTACGGAACTGATTCGGCAATTGGAGAAGTATCTCCGGCAAAAAGGTGCCCAAAAATTGGATTTGTATTTTCGTTCACATTGGAAATCCGCAGTACATCTTAAAAAAATATTAAAGCAATCCGGTTGGTCGGATCCCGTGGAGGATTTAATTATTGTGCGGGGTGAAGCGAGTAAGGTAATTAAACTTTTTGTACACGACCGGCTGATCATTCCTGATGATTATCTTATAGAGCCGTTCCTGAATCTAAGTGAAAAAGACCGGAATTATATCCAAGAGAAAAAAATAAAGGAAAACTGGTACCTCGATTATTTAGATCCATTCGTTCAGGAAAATACCATTTGCAGACCCGCGAGTTTATTGCTACGAAAAAACGGCCTTGTGGTCGGGTGGGTAATTTCGCATCTGATTGCAGAGGACCTCAATGAATTTACCGCACTCTTTATTGATGCAGGAAACCGTCCATTTAAGCTGGCACATTTACTGATGCGGGAAGCCATCACGAGGCAGCAAGCGGCGGGGATATCCCGGTTTTTAATTACTTCGAAAACAGATAACTATGTGATGAGCCGGTTTTTGCTGCGCCATGCTCCGGAAACCGGGGTTTTTATTACCCGCTCACTTTACACCAGCAAGGATCTCCAGTTTGTCTGAGAGAACAACATCTGATTGATCCCGGCATTTTATCCATTAAAAATCGTTAGACAGTAAATAATTAATTAAAATAATCGACTGGAAATTCAAATGGAAGAAACATTCAGGCAGTGTTTATGGAAAAACTTTGGCGCCTCCATTGATATGCTCCGAGATTCAATTATGCTATGTCCGGATGAAATACGGCAACGGGAAAAAAATTCTTTTACTTGTCATACCACACAACGATTTTTCTTTGATTATTATCTTTCCATACCTACACAAAACTTTCAACCCGCTTTGCCTTATACGATCACCGATATGGATAAACTTCCTGCGGAAGCGATAGATGACGTTATTCCAAACCAGTACTACAGCCGGCAACAAATGTTGCTCTATTTATCGTCCATCCGGGAGAAATGCAAGCAACTGATCACACTTACCCCCGCAGATAAATTAACTAAACGTTGGATTGAAGATGATGAAATCAATACACATGAATTATGTCCGTCAATCGTAGAAAACTACACGGTGCTTGAAATTCTGTTTTATAGTTTCAGGCACATTCAGCATCACGTGGCTCAGCTGAATTTTATCCTGAGACATCCTGAGACAAAAAATAAATATGGCACCGGATTGGGTGTCGCATGCAGATTAAGTTGCAGGTTATCTACATGCCCTAGCTATGGAACCGGATCTAAATTGACACCCAACTTTGTAAGGGCTGAGGTGATCTGTGCAAGCTGGCCTTCCATCCTTTGCAAGCTTTCCATCTCAGTAATCAAGCATTTATTAAGCAGGGTTACTTCTGCCTTTAATATATCATTTTCTTCCTTGAGCTCTTTGACAGCATTCACTAAGGCTACATTGATCGAATGCATATTAAAGCTGAGATATCCGTCCTTTAGCATTGTCACGGCTTCAGGGAAAATCGGTTGCACCTCTTGTGCTATAAATCCGATTTGCTCTGTCTCTGCATCCAGTTGGTGGGGATTGTCGTTATTATAGTTGAAACGTATCGGCTTTAAGGAGCCGATAGCCTCCAGGCCCTTAACATAGGGTCCGTTCACCGTCTTCAGACGGGCATCGGATAGCATTGACCAGGAGCCACCATCCGTCTTTGCTGCGGTACCGTCCACTTCCAGGGTATGGGTCGGCACTGCAGCACTGCCAATACGCAAGGGATCGGCAAACCGGTTATACTCTCCACCAAATCCCCAACTAAAGTACGTGCCATCATACCACAATGCCTCTGTCTCATTCACCCGGAGAGCTATTCCGGAAGATATCGACTTGTTGAGATTAAGGGTGCCTGCCACATCCAGAAGGTAACCTGGAGTGCTGGCTGCATTTCCGATCCCAACTCTCCCATTCTTCATCACGGCCACGGCATTGGAACGACTATTAATAGCAGTACCATTTCCGATCACGAATAGACGGTCGGTAGCACTAAATGAAGTTGCTGAAGCCGGGGTGTAATCTGTGTTAAAAGTTCCAAAAACTGCCTCTCCAAACGATTTCGCCAGTAACCCAGTTCCTGCACCAACAAAGGACTGGTCACCCGAAGCTGTATTGCCTGAGCCGCCACCCACAAAAGATCGGGTACCCGAAGCCGTATTGTTCCCACCGCCGCCAACAAAGGAATTGAAACCCGAAGCCATATTATCATTGCCCCCACCAACAAAAGACAAAGTTTTCGACGCTATATTGTTCTCGCCGCCACCAATAAAAGAAGAGTAGCCCGAAGTCGTATTGTTAGAACCGCTCGCAAAGGAAGAGTTACCCGAAGCCACATTGCTCTTACCACCACCCACAAAAGACCAGTAACCCGAAGCCGTATTATTCTCACCACCACCCACAAAGGAAGAGTAACCCGAAGCCGTATCGCTAACACCGCTTGCAAAAGAAGAGTAATCCGAAGCCGTATTGTTAACACCACTTGCAAAAGAAGAGTAACCCGAAGCTGTATTGTTAATACCGATTGCAAAGGATTGACTTCCAATGTTGCCAGCATCCCACTGCGCTCCTGATACAATTCCAGCCCGGAAGGCTGCTTTGTTCGGAGTCCACATCATACGGGTACCGGCACCGGATACCGGAGTCGAGCCTGTCGTACCTCGAAAGAGCACCGCTCCGTCTTCGACTTCGAGTTTAGCATCCTGTGCGAAGAGCATGATCGGGGTTGCCATCACCCAGATCAGGGTGATATAAAGATTTCTTTTTTTCATGGTGTTTGTGTTTTTTATTATATATACATCATACCCGCCTTCACGTCTCAGATGAGTGTATCTTAGCCTGATGATCTACATCCGGGCTGTTAATCCCCTCTTCTCTCAAGATATCAAACTTCCGGAGTCCATACTACCTCCAAAAGGGTGTGTTTGGAGTTCGGAAATTACTAGTGATCTCAGGCATGGTGGTTAGTCTTTCCGGAACTGTCTGTGATTTTTCCGGTTTTGACTTATTTCATTACCTGCTTTT
>JBGTCB010000209.1:0-9252 GCA_041748995.1 Saprospiraceae bacterium
AGAAGGTGCAGCTACTCCTCCTGATGATTCAACCGCTTCAGCTGCCACTGCCGCTGAAGCCAATGCAGAGACCGTTACCGATCCACCTGCGGAAGAGTAAAATTCAGCATCTTACAAAAGATAATGAGGGTTCAAAAAGAACCCTTTTTTTTGCCAAATGCTGAAGGACATCTCATCATTCCATCGTCAATTAGAGATTAGTTCTATATTTGCACGAGTTTTTTACAACCTGTTCAATGAATATCCAGCCAAATCAAAAAGCCATATTAATGTTGGAAGATGGAACTGTCTTCTACGGTAATGCGGTGGGCAAAATTGGTACGACTACTGGTGAAATCTGTTTCAATACAGGAATGACCGGTTACCAGGAAATCTTTACCGATCCTTCTTACTTTGGCCAGATTCTGGTGGCTACGAATGCGCACATTGGCAATTATGGCACCAAGAAAACCGATTCGGAATCTGACGGAATTAAGATCTCCGGATTTGTTTGTAAGAATTTTACCGATGCTTATAGCCGGCCCATGGCTGATCAGTCTTTACAAGACTACTTTGAAGCCGAAGACCTGGTAGCAATTTCGGGTGTAGACACCAGAGCCATTGTCCAGCATATCAGGAGTAGGGGAGCTATGAATGCCATTATTTCATCGGAGATTCTGGATGAACAAGTTCTTGGGGATAATCTGAAGAAGGTTCCTTCGATGTCAGGTCTCGAACTGGCTAGCAAAGTGAGTACAAGCCAGCCCTATTTTCTTGGGGATAAGGATGCAGATCACCGCATTGCTGTTTATGATTTTGGAGTGAAAAACAGTATTTTAAAATGCCTGATAGATCGGAGTTGTTACCTGAAGGTCTATCCTGCAACTACACCTTTTGAAGAAATTGAAAAATGGCAACCCGATGGCTATTTCTTATCGAATGGGCCGGGAGATCCTGCACCAATGGATTATGCTATTGAAAACACAAGGAAAATATTGAAGTCCCGGAAGCCATTGTTCGGTATTTGCCTGGGTCATCAGATTCTGGCGCTTGCAGCCGGAGTTTCAACTTATAAGATGCATCATGGTCATCGCGGAATAAATCATCCGATTAAGAATCTCAGAACAGGTCGTTGTGAAATCACCAGTCAAAACCATGGTTTTGGAGTTCTGCTTAGTGAACTGAATCGAAAGGAGGACAGTATCAGAATTACCCATATAAACCTAAATGATAATACAGTAGAGGGTTTTCACCTGATAGATCTTCCCGCTTTTTCCGTGCAATATCATCCGGAAGCTAGTCCCGGCCCTCATGATGCCCGATACCTTTTCGATGAATTTCTGGAATTAATCAAATCAACCAAACAACATCAATCTTAAAATGAGCAGTATTATAGATATACGATCCAGGGAAATCCTGGATTCTCGGGGTAATCCGACAGTAGAGGTAGAAGTACTTACCGAAGCAGGGGCATTAGGAAGGGCTGCTGTACCGTCCGGCGCAAGTACCGGTAAGTATGAAGCTGTAGAACTCAGGGATGCAGACGAACAGAGGTTCTTAGGAAAAGGTGTCCTTAACGCCTGTCACAATGTGGAAGAAACGATCATGGAAGCCCTGGTTGGAGAAGAAGTCAGCGATCAGGTCTATCTTGATAAAATCATGATCGAACTGGATGGGACGGAGAATAAATCCAAACTGGGTGCAAATGCAATATTGGGTGTGAGTCTTGCCTGTGCAAAAGCTGCTGCAATGGAAGCTGGGCTGCCACTCTACCGGTACCTTGGTGGCGTTAATGCCCATGTGCTTCCTGTTCCCATGATGAATATCCTGAATGGAGGATCTCATGCAGATAATAGCATTGATTTTCAGGAGTTCATGATAATGCCGATTGGAGCAGAACGATTTTCAGATGGGCTGAGGATGGGTGTAGAGATATTCCATCATCTTAAGAAAGTACTTACAAAAATGGGGCATTCTACAAACGTTGGTGACGAAGGAGGTTTTGCTCCCAATTTGTCATCAAATCATGAGGCTATCGAAACGGTATTAAGAGCGATAGAAGCAGCCGGTTATCGCCCGGGAGAAGATGTAATGATTGCAATGGATGCTGCCGCTTCGGAATTCTATGACGAGCAGGCGGCAATTTATCACTTTCATCAATCGTCGGGAGAGAAGCTCACGAGTGATGACATGGTGAGTTACTGGAAAGACTGGACCAGTAAGTATCCGATCCTTTCTATTGAGGATGGTCTGCATGAAGATGACTGGGACGGGTGGCAGAAACTTACCGCGACGATTGGAGAAAAAGTACAACTGGTTGGTGATGATCTATTTGTGACAAATACAAAAAGGCTGCAAAGGGGTATTGATATTGCTGCTGCTAATTCTATCTTAATTAAGGTAAATCAAATCGGATCCCTGACTGAAACGATTGATGCTGTTAATCTTGCCACCCGAAATGCAATGACCAGCATAATTAGTCACCGATCTGGTGAGACTGAAGATGTCACCATCGCTGACCTCTGTGTTGCACTCAATACCGGGCAAATTAAGACAGGATCTGCATCCAGATCTGACCGGGTAGCCAAATACAATCAATTATTACGAATCGAAGAAGAATTGGGAGAATGTGGTGTATACCCAGGTCGGGGATTGTTGGGCTAAATAACATAATACAAATTATTGTTATATTTAAGTCCTCAATAATCAGCTATGAAGACCAGTTTGCGATTTAAGATGAGTCCGCGGGTGGGCAAAATCTCCAAATTATTACTAAACAAGTATTTATTTGCAACGTCTATTTTTATCATCTGGATTCTCTTTTTTGATAAAAATGCCTTGGTCACCCAATGGAGCCTCAGCAGGACTATAGACCGGTTAGAAGATGAAAAAGATTTTCTGATCAGGGAAACCGAATCTACGCGATTGCTGCAAAAGGATATTTTAACCAATAAGGAAAAATATGCCAGAGAAAAGTATTTCATGAAACGACCAGGGGAACAAGTATTTATTATTGAATAAAGCACAAAACGAACTCATGTCAGTATTGGTAAATAAGGACTCAAAGATCATTGTTCAGGGCTTTACCGGCACCGAAGGAACCTTTCATGCCGGACAAATGATTGACTATGGAACCAATGTTGTGGGAGGTGTAACTCCTGGCAAAGGAGGTCAGACCCATTTGGACAAACCTGTTTTTAATACTGTAATTGACGCAGTTGTACAGGTGGGAGCAGATACTTCAATCATTTTTGTACCTCCGGCTTTTGCAGCCGATGCTATTATGGAAGCAGCCGAAGCAGGTATAAAAGTCATCATTTGTATTACTGAGGGCATTCCAGTTCAGGACATGGTCAAAGCCAAAGCTTACCTTGCCGATAAGGATACAGTTTTGATTGGACCCAATTGTCCGGGCGTCATTACTCCAGATGAAGCAAAAGTTGGTATCATGCCAGGGTTTATTCATAAGAAAGGAGCGATTGGCATTGTTTCCCGGTCCGGTACGCTTACATATGAGGCGGTAGATCAGGTAACTCGGGTTGGACTTGGTCAATCAACCTGTATAGGTATTGGCGGTGATCCTATTGTGGGTACAACAACCAAAGAAGCGGTTGAAATGCTAATGAATGATCCCGAAACTGAGGGCATTGTAGTGATAGGAGAGATTGGTGGCGGTATGGAAGCTGAGGCTGCACATTGGATTAAAAAGTACGGAACCAAACCAGTGGTTGGATTTATTGCCGGACAGACGGCTCCTAAAGGTCGAAAGATGGGTCATGCAGGAGCTATTATCGGTGGCAAAGATGATACGGCAGCTGCCAAAATGCAGATTATGGCCGAATGTGGTATTCATGTTGTACAGAGCCCGGCCGATATTGGCAGAACAATGGCTGAAGTTCTGAGAAAATGATGGTACGGACCCGCGTTAATTTACCTGATCTGAAAACAACACATTTCTCTTTCTGCAGTCGGACTAAGATTTGATTTTGTTGCCGGTCCTGGTCAAATAGGGTGATACCTATACTTCTTACAACTCCAAAGCTTGTTTATAAGGATGTTCATTCTCCGAGGTTTTCAATAGTGGTAATTCGAAGTAAAACTTGGTTCCTACACTTTCTTCCGTTTCAAAATATATCCTGCCACCAAAAGATTCAACGATGTTTTTCGATATTGCGAGTCCAAGACCCGTACCTGAAGTTTTGGTAGTAAAATTCGGATAGAATACTTTCTCCCGCATTTCACGGCTGATCCCTTTCCCGTTGTCACAAACCTGGATAATTGCCCGGTCACCTTGTTTTGCAAGGCGAATATCGATGACGCCTCTTCGACTACCAGGAATTGCCTGGATCGCATTTTTAATAAGATTATTTAATACGCGGAGCAAGTGGCTCTTATCGGCATTGACATAGATCTCATCAATCGGTACATAAAGGTTGAAGTCCATATCATCTCTTTTCTTAAACAGATCATGTACAGAAGCTACCAGATCGTTTAGAATAATTCTCTCATATTGTGGTTTGGGCATTTTAGCAAAAGTGGAGAATTCAGCCGCTATTCTGGACAAGTTATCTATCTGTTCAATTAAGGTCATCCCTACTCGTTGGACCAACTGACGTGATTCGATTGGATCCGCATTTTGCATGGCATGCTGTAGATGTTGAATACTGAGTCGCATTGGTGTCAGGGGATTTTTGATCTCATGGGCAACCTGCTTGGCCATTTCACGCCAGGCAACTTCCCTTTCGGTCAGTGCCAGCAAATCAGCACTTTCATCGAGTTTTACGATCATTTGGTTGTATTCCTGGATTAAAAGGCCTAATTCATCTTTTGCTTTCCATTCAATCGGTTCATTGGATTTACCCAATTTAAATTCCTTGAGTTTCTGGCCAAGAACCGTCATAGGCCTGGTAATGCTGTTAGCTACTGCCAGGGCGAATGCACCGGCAATCAACAATAAGAAAACGTAGACATTTAATAGTGTACCCATAAAATCCTTCACACTATTTGCCGCTGCAGTATGTCCTGGATAAAAGGGAAGGCCGGCAAATCCCAGTAGCTTATTATCATCTGACACTAGCGAGAAAAAAGCTGTCCGGTAATTGGTTAGGGGATCACTTTCAGCATGGGGTATGACAATAGACTCTCCCAGTTTCTTCAGAGCAATCAAAGGAGGAACATCCATCCGATCTTTTAACATACCTGCTTTGACAGCTCCCATATCGGAAGCTTGTGCTAAAATTCCTTTTTTGTTAAATAGCTGGATATGAGTATTGTATTTAATAGACAAGTCCTTAACCAATATATTCAGCAGAGAATCAGACGATGTTATAGAATCACCATGAAGGTTTTTTTGAATTTCATATTGCAGGGAGGAAGCTGTCTGAGTAAGTTTATCATGATAACTTTTTTCTGCAGTATCACGAAAATAGATGACTGTTACGATTCCTATAATGATAAAAGATAGAATAATCAGGGTGAGGACAGATACCTGTATTTTATTACGTAGTGAAATTTGATTGGATAGGGTGAAATTGAATTCTTCGGGTAAATATGGAAAAATCGAATTTACAATGAGAAGAATAAAAATAATAATAACAATGATCACAAAAAGATAAGAGAAAAGAGAGACTGGTTTTATAAGTCCAGTTAATTTTCGGCCAATTTTCGTGATATATTGACCATTATTGTAGATTAGTTCTGATCTTCCGGAAGGATAATTCATACTATACTTTCCAATAGGAGGTATCTTCTCATCGAGAATCATTTTATATTCGGAATGGCTCCTTTCCACGCAACGGTTGTTATGATAAATTGCGTATTCGTATTCTAGTAAATCAGGAATATTTTTAAAATTGGTGGTAGGAAGAAATTCAGGTAGAGGATTGTATGGATTGGTTATTTTTTTCTTAATACTTGTCAATACTCTGATTCCAATAACTCCGTCAATTGACAAAAGGTAGTGATCAAGTATTTTGTTTTTATGATAGATAGTAAAATCATTGTAAGTTATTAATCGGCTATCTTTTAACTCTCCGGTTCTTGGAAAAGTAAGTTCATAGTGGGTATCTAAATAATTTCCAGAATTATTGTAATAAGTGGAAGTAATCACATTTCTCGCATCTTGCCAGGTGGTCACCTGATGTAGTGGTTCTTCGATCATTTTGATCAGTGAAATCAGTTCATTGAAAGCGACAGTATCAATGGACTCAGTCAATACTTTGGCAATCTCAATACGCTGGGAAATATCCTTATCCCTGTTGTATTTAAACATTAAAATTGAAGAAAAACCGGATAATACGACAAGCCAAAGCACGATCCATGTGAAATTGGGAGTCTTAACCTCCAGAAATATATCCAGAAGAAGTATAAAAATGCTGATAACTAACGCGTACTGTAGTAACGGAATAGAAGCACTCACCTGATAAGCCACTGGTAGGGATAGTACAACCGCCGATATTCCGGCAAACCATCTGGGTTTTACAGGCAAACGGAAATTTTGTATGATTGAAATAATTTTAGACGACCATATGAAGAGACTGAAAAGTGTCAGAATGACCCCTATCAATGCGAGAATGCTGATGTTATCAAGATTAAAAACACTTTCAAAATTAAAGTCAATTTGTGTTCTTTGAATGAGATCTTCGCAAAATCTTGCAAGACCAATCATACTTATGCATATGAGAAAATAACCGAAAAATGAGAGAACCGATTTTTGGATTGATTTGAGGTGATTTAATCTGTTTAGATTAATATTGTTAATTAGGAAGACTGATATCCAAAGCAATAAAACTACATTGATGAGGATGTTCCCCAGTGAATTTGAAAATGCCGGAGCAGTCAATGTGGAATCAAAGATTTTAAGGACATTAAAGTGATCAGTAAAATCAAAAAGGTAAGAAACCAACCGAATTCCAATTGTTGTAAAGAGAAAGAAACCAATAGATGACCAACTCCCGATTTTATCTTTAACCAGATAGGCGATTCGTTGAATCAACATGGCTAGTGCCAAAAAGGCAATAATATATAGTATTAGCAGAATTCTCACTTCACGGGTAGTGAGTTTTTCAAAATTGCTGTTAGCTATATAAAGGAAATCTTCACCATTGGCTGTGATGATTGGTGTCCCTGGGGTTGTCGTTAATTGGATTGTGGAAGATAAATTTCGATCAATATGGCCATAGGGTTCGTCTGCCCCACCGAGCCGGATAGGAATACAGCTTAGTATTCGATATGCTTGCTTTTCGATTATAAGGTCAGATACCAAGGTCCGGTAGAGATTCTGATGGATCTGGTAGTAGGGGTTTTTGAAATTGAAGCTGGACAGATCAGGTTGTGGAGCTTTATCGTTTGTCCAGAAAACTAAATTGTCGTACCGGTCATAGATGAGTAAGGTATAGGATTTATAAACCAACTCCTCAGTTTTAGCGAAGTTGTCCGGTTCAATCAAATCGTTCTTGTAGAGTCCGATGATTGAACTCATAAGAGAATGATCGTCTACAATGGCACCGATTTCCTCTTCTGTTTCGGTGAGATACTTTTCAAACTTCTCCCGGGCTACATCCAGTGAGTTCCTTTGGTAAAATGAGTAATGGGTATATACAGCAACGATCAACAACAGTGCTGCCAGGATCCAGAAAAGTAGAGTATTCCGAAATTCGTTGATAAGTCTGAGTTTTTAGAATGCTGTAATCATATTAAACAAATTTATTATTTATAATCCGTTTGTTATAAAGATTTAGTCTTTTTAATTCATGGATCTCGCATAAACTCTCAAAATCGGTCGATATTAAAGGTATTCGGATGATTCTGGCTGATCTTTGGGAGGAATCTTTAAGCTGTCCCAATTGTTTTATCTTTGTTACACTGTATCAGGTTCTATCGCTGTGAATGGTTCTTTGTTGGATCATTCAGAGAGGAAAATCCGGACAACGTAGAGCACCACACCATCTAACGGATGGGGTCCCGGTTCAGCCGGGATACAGAAAGTGTCACAGAAAATTACCGCCGGCAGAGTCAAATCTGCAGGTAAGGGTGAAAACGTGTGGTAAGAGCACACGCTGAGGGAAGGTAACTTACCTGAGGGATAAACCTTGTGGGTTGAAATGCCATGTATATTCCGGGCTGCTTTTAGCAGCTTGAGCTGCTCGTTCAATAGTGTTTTCACTACCGGAAGGGGTAGGCAGATCGATCATGACCGTGAGGCTATGACTAGATAAATGATAGAAGCCGGACTTAGTGTCCGGATACAGAATCCGGTTTATATGGATACAGTTTATGAAAGAAAACCTGTCCGGCTAATTGCGGGCAGGTTTTTTTCCATCGGTCACAACCAGGAGATTTTTGCATTAGACTGGTGGATATTTAAGCGTCTTTTTTTGGGAAGAAAACAAAATGTCAAACTGAGGTAGAGCAGAAGCTTTGGCGAACCTGTATAGCACGATCGGGCCTTGAAAAATGAAGAAGACAATCGAAAAGGTGCCAACGACGGCGATGAACTATTCAGCTCAAAGGAATTTAATTTGGAGTTCCTTGTTCATCCAATGCACTAAAATCAAATAGCAGGGAAAACCTCAGTGTTTTATCCAAAGGATTACTGTTGAGAGCTGTCTGACCGGCACTGATCAGGTAAGACATGTTTATACCAAATACGTTATATTTCAGACCAAGACCCAAGGTCAGATATTTACGACCTCCTTTTAGCTGGTGTTCGCTGAAATAACCTGCCCTCAGGGCAAATTGGTTATCATACCAGTATTCGGCACCAACCGAATAGGTTAATTCCTGTAGTTCTTCGCTGAAACCTCCAGGTGCATCCGACCAGGAAGTCAACACCGATTTGAAAAGAGATTGTTCGCGATAATCATTCACGCCGTTCTGGGGGTTCGTATCCACAAAATCGTGTTGAGGAGTGGGGACCATCAATTTATTAACTTCACCGGTCAGTGTCAGTTTATTGTAATCATCCAGATTAAATTGCCAGGCAGCTCCAAGACCAAAGTTTGCAGGAAGATAATCATTGGTGATTTTGGTATATGAAATCTTGGAACCAAGGTTAGACAGTGCTAGTCCAAAGGTCAGTTCACTTGCTTCCAGGGGTAACCGGTAATACATCGAGAGATCTGCCGCACCGGCAATACCGGGATTAATCTCAATGCCACCCACTTCCTGACCGGCTGCCAGATTGGAAAAAATAAATTTTCCATTCACTCCAACACTAAAGTTTTCTCCCAATTTCCGGGCAAAACCTACAGCCACTTCAAATTCACGGGGACG
>JBGTCB010000210.1:0-2956 GCA_041748995.1 Saprospiraceae bacterium
CGTGCCTGCTTCAATATTTAATACGCCTCCTTCTTCCAGAAATACCAACCCATCCAGTACATAGGTGTTGTTCTTTGTCCAATTATAGGTCTCACCGCCAACCAGATCTGCATCCACAATATTCACCACATCACCCGGCGCATCCAGATCTGCCAGGTGTCCATTTCTATCCAGTGTCGACCAACCTCTGAGCCACAAATCATCGGCATTGGATCCAAATGCTCCTTTGAATTCTACCGTCTCAAAAAAGGAATCAGCAGGTATCCCCGCCAGGGAGGTACTGTAAGCAGCCCCACTTCTCAAAGGTCTGGGGTCCAAACCACCATCCTGATCTCTGCTCAAACTCACAATCGCCGGATTATCAATCAGGTTTTCATTGGTCATCAAGTGCGTAGTCAGGGCAGTAGCATCGACATCTTCCGCCCCACTGGTGACCCGGATGATCCCGGTCGAACTTCCGTCCAGCGTCGTATTGTCTCCATTATTCCAAAATAGATTATTTAAAATCTGTAATTCTCCGGCTCCCAACTTGCTGTATGCATCATTCACTCCTGCTGCCCGGTCCTGGACCTCGATGCCCTTGTTTTTCATCTCGGCTACGATCGAGTTTGCCACTGTTCCAGCCGTTCCCGCTCTAAATAACCAGCCAACCGGATTGGAGGCCGGTGCTCCCGGACCCGATCCAATATGCGTCCAGTTGTAAACCGTAGGGTTTGAGTAAGGTGTCAGATCATCCGGTGTGGTTCCATCCAGTTCTCCTCCTGAATCTGCAATGTCCTCCCTTTGTATCGAAAACCAAAACTGACCTTTTCCGGTATATACCTCGTCCCAGTCGAAACTGTCATCTTCCGCAAAAGCAACTATAGCATATTTCAGGTTTGGAGCACCTCCAAAAAACTCGATCCCGTCGTCTGAATTGGCATACACTTCAATATATTCCATCACCGTCTTGCTCCCTATAGCACCCAAGGTCAATCCGTTTAACTCACTACCTGACGCTATCTGCCGGCCTCCATGACGGATCGATACATAGCGCATCACGCCTGAATCGTCTTCGTTGTCATCTCCTCCATAGCTTCCTCTTGGCTCTGAAAGATCGATGCCCTCTACGTTTACCTCTGCGTTACCATTCTTTTGGGTGATTCCATTACCTAAAAGCACGATGCCACCCCACAAAGCATTATCAGTAGGACCCAGATCCATCGGATCAGTCACATCGTCCGCTTCAGCCGTAAAGATGATCGGTTCTTCTGCAGTACCATCGGCATAAATCTTCGCTCCACGGGTAATGACCAGCGCCGATGGATTACCAATATCAGGCCGGTCTGTAAATTTTACTACGGTGCCTGCTTCAATGTTTAATACGCCTCCTTCTTCCAGAAATACCAACCCATCCAGTACATAGGTGTTATTCTTTGTCCAGCTATAGGTCTCACCGCCAACCAGATCTGCATCCACAATATTTACCACATCCTGGGCTACAACGTAAGCCACATGGGTAAGTACATAGGCAATTATCAGTATCAATTTCTTCATGCTATCTTGTTTTATGTTATAAGTTTCTTCCTTCAATGATGGGGGCGAAGATATCCCGGTCATGTTAAACCTGAATGAAAGTGGTTTTAAGTTTCGATAAATTAAAAAAAATATATATTACAGTAACTTAATTGTTTATTAACATAGGAGGTTGCCCCTAAATATAAAAATGCCTGTTAGCAGAACAAAAAAAGGAAGTTGCCGCGAAGAAATACCGGCAACCTCCAGCTGTTAAGAGAGAAAGGCGAAACTGCTTTTGTGTAACTTCGGCCTGCACCAGTTAGCGTTAAAAAGAGCCTCTTTAGAACCTTCTACTAAAACGTTCATCATGACTCTGATCTTTATTAACAATAGTGCTATTTGGGAAAGACTACTAACCGAATTAGAGAGGTGCCCTTCTGTCATTCGTTGCAAATTTTGGAAGGCAAAATCTGAAACAGTCAAACGTGAGTGTCGAAGCCAAACTGTTAACGTGGAGCTTCTTCCTTTTCACTGTTGTCATTTTTAATAGCCTGTACATTTCATAACCACGCTTTATCATGATAGAATTTTATGCATTCACATTATCCGGTAAGGACTAAACTGAGATCACTTCAATCATGTCCTCGCTTGCCTAATAGAATTAGCAAAATATGTAATAATGAATTTAACTTAAAATAGAATCAAAGTGCTGGTAATGTTTATCAAGGTGTGATACAAGGTTCTAAATGTAGAATATTAACTGAGTTTCCAAAACCCTTTTAATCGAATTAACGGAAATTTAATTCAGTTTTTACACGACTGATGCCAACATTTAAATTAATAAATTTCAATTTTAGTCATCCCGAAGTCTTTATGAATCTGTCATGGGATAATAAAGTCAGGTCAATTGCTGCGGGACATTATCCAGGCTCTATGTATATATAGATTGTATTATATTATGCACCCCTGCAAAGATGGCTCAGAATTTACGCTCAATTAACAATAGCAAAACATAGTCATTTTATCTTCCGCTGAATTTAAACAAATATCACATATGCTTGACACTGAATTAATGTATTACATGCAAATTTGAGCTGGAACTGAACTATCTGCTTGAGCGCCATTTAACCTTTATAACCGGACAATTCTTGTATGTTAGAAAGAGAGCTGGAAATTGTGATAATTTCTGATGTTCACCTGGGTACATATGGATGCCATGCTAAAGAACTTTTACAGTATCTAAATAGTATTCGTCCTAAGATTCTTATACTTAATGGCGACATCATTGATACCTGGCACTACAAAAAGAACTCTTTCTCTAGGAGGCTGTTGAAATACTCAGGTTGATGCTGCAGTCGTAAATCGTCGATTTCTGGCGCGGCGAGACGAAGGAAGATACCGGGTTGTAACTGACTGAGGATCAACAAGTCAGAAACGACGAGAACGGCTGTGATCTTCC
>JBGTCB010000211.1:0-13067 GCA_041748995.1 Saprospiraceae bacterium
AAGAAGACATGGGACTACTTTACAGCAAATGAATAATTCGTTTCCATATCTGAATAAGCTTCCATATCATGCTCAGAAACATCCAATCCTTTCAACTCTTCTTCTTCCGGTACCCGGATACCCATTGTCGCTTTCAGAATCGATACGAGTACATAGGCAAAGACAAAAGTAAAAGCACCAATGGCGGCAACACCGATCAATTGTTCGATGAACTGACTGACACTGGCAAGTGATCCAAATATTCCTACAGCAAGGGTTCCCCAGATTCCACAGACCAGGTGTACAGAAGTAGCACCAACCGGGTCATCCAGTTTCAATTTTCGGTCAAAGAACACAACTGCCAGTGGAATAATGATACCAGCAATTGCACCGATCGCTATGGCAGCTGTGGGACTCATTTGATCAGCACCGGCGGTGATGCCGACCAGACCACCCAGAATGCCATTCAATACCATTGACAAATCATGTGATTTAAACATAATATACGAGGTAAAGAATGCTCCCATCGCGCCCGCAGCTGCTGCAAGGCAAGTTGTTACGAAAACCAGGGATACAGCTACCGGATCTGCAGACAAGACACTTCCTCCATTAAATCCGAACCAGCCAAACCAAAGCATGAAAACTCCAACAGTGGCCAGGGGCATGCTATGACCTGGAATTGCCTGAATGCCCTTTGCGGTGTATTTGCCTTTTCGGGCACCCAATACTATTATGCAAGCCAAAGCAGCCCAGCCACCGACTGAATGAACGAGTGTAGATCCTGCAAAATCATAGAAACCTCTCGCATCTAACCAACCGGCACCCCATTTCCAAAATCCAACGATTGGATAGCATAGGGAGACGAAAACCAGAGTAAAAACCAGAAAGCTTGATAATTTCATTCGTTCAGCAACAGCTCCACTTACAATTGTTGCACCAGTCGCGGCAAACATTGCCTGGAAAATAAAATCTGTCCAGTAAGTGTAGGATCCATCTGCATAATCGATCGCACCTGCTGCTCCTTCAGGCATGCTGAGCCCAAAGCCATCAAATCCAAAAAATCCATTGATAGGATTGTCGGGATACATTAAATTGAAACCTACAAAGTAATAGGTTAACAATCCAATCGAAATAATCATCGTATTCTTAAAAAGAATATTCACTGTATTTTTCTTTCGAACAAAACCGGATTCTAAAGAAGCAAAACCCAGGTGCATGATAAATACCAACACCGATGCGATCAGAATCCATAAGTTATTTGCTGTAAAAATTGCCTCGTCCATAGTAATAGCTTTTATATTTTATTTTATTTCCAAATAGTTAAATAGCATCGTTATCCCGTTCACCTGTGCGAATACGCACGGATTTGACTACGTCGTAGACGAATATTTTTCCATCTCCGACAGATCCTGTTCTACCTGCTTTTTCAATTGTTTCGAGTACCTCCTCTACTTTTTCGTTAGCAACTACAATTTCCATTTGCAGCCTGGAGATATATTCTGCACCCAGGTCAGCACCACGATACATGTGCTTTTCACCTTTCTGCAAACCATATCCCCTGACCTCTGTAAGTGTAAAAAATCTGACTCCGATGTCAGCCAGAGCATCTCTGACTGCGTCAAATTTTGATGTTCTAATAATGGCTTCAATTTTTTTCATTTAAATTAATTTTACCGTGCCCAAAGACAGTTTGATAAATTGTTCTTTACTTTGTCCGTATCAAAGGTAGATGACACTCAATGAAATGAAGCTCATGTTTTTTCTAAAAATTGTTAGGTTCATGAAGGGGGTATGGCATTCAAAATACTTTGATAATCAATACGTTATATAACCTCTATTTGTCATGCCTATATCCACTACAGACCAACTTTTCAACCTTGTAAAGGGTCTCACCAAGTCCGAAAAGAGAAACTTCAAACTATATGCAAAGCGAACGCAGCAAGCCGGAGAAGCCAAATTCATACGTCTTTTTGATATCATAGATAGTATGGAGGAGTATGATGAGGAACAGGTCTTCAAGAGAGTCAGAGGACTTTCAAAAAGTCAATTGTCCAATCTCAAAAGACATTTATACTCTCAAATACTCTCCAGCCTGCGTCTGATTCATATTGCAAAAAATATTGATATTCAGATAAGGGAGCAAATTGATTTTGCAAGGATTCTGTATGGAAAAGGACTTTATATGCAGGGTTTGAAATTACTCGATCGTATAAAAGGTATTGCTAAGCACAGCAATCAGGATATTCTGCATTATGAAATACTGGAATTTGAAAAGTTGATTGAGGAGAAACATATTACCCGTAGCCGGACCATAAAAAATAAAATGGAAGACCTCATAGATGAATCCGAGCAGCGAAACAGAATTATTGGTAATTCTAATAAATTAACAAATCTTAAATTAAAAATTCACGGACTTTACATTCAGATTGGGCATATAAAAAGTGAAAAGGATGCTTTTGTTGTGCAAGACTATTTCAAATCCAACTTACCTACATTGGAGTATAGTGCACTTACCTTTTTTGAAAAAATTTACCTGCACCAAAGCTATGTCTGGTACTACTATATATTATTGGATTTTGAAAAATGTGAAGAGCATTCACGCAAATGGGTCTCTTTGTTGGAATTAAATCCCAAGATGATTGAAGATGATCCGGATATTTATTTAAGGGGATTACATTATCTGCTTACCAGTTTTTATAATCAGGATAAAGTAGACTCATTTGTTGATCATATCAGTAAATTTGAAAAATTTGAAAAAACCTTTGGCAAGGATCTGAATATGACATCCGAGATCATATTCTTTCTCTATTATTATTCGGCGATGGTGTATAAGCATTATCTGCAGGGGACTTTTGAGGAAGGATTGGCTCTGGTGCCTGAACTAGAAAGTAAAATGAGTATTTACGAGAGGAACCTTGACCTCCATAGGATCCTGGTCTTCTATTATAGAATTGCATGGCTAAACTTTGGTAATGGAAATTACAGTGATTCCATTGATTACCTGAATAAGATTATCAATTTAAAAGCAGGACATTTGCGGGAAGACATACAATCTTATGCCCGCCTGATGCACCTACTTGCACATTTCGAATTGCGTAATTTTTCCCTCCTGGAATACCTGGAAAAATCAGTCAGTCGATTTTTTGATAAAATGAAGGACCGGAATAAGGTGCAACTTGAACTATTGTCATTCATCAGAAAGCAACTAAGGAGTAGCAATGTGCCGGATGAGAAACTTCTGAAAGCTACTCAAAAGAATCTCACAAAATTAGCAGCTGATCCCTACGAAAAGAGAGCTTTCCTGTATCTGAATGCCCTGGATTGGGTTTCCAGTAAGTTGCAAGGGAAGACCGTCGCTCAAATAATCCGGGAGCGCAGAGAACCTGCGGTATACGAATAGATCATTTAATTAGCTCTTGCTATCATCGAGATGCGGGGATTTTCGGAAGGGGTCTGAATCCAAAATCAATACAGCCTAACTGGTCGGGATTTCAGATGATCGTTGAAGTACCGTTAACAAATTTACTTTTGTCCAGCTTTAATTCATCATCCAACACCAATGCCTCTAAAAGGTCTCCGGCTTTCGAACAAGAGATTTCGGAACTTCCTTTCAGGTCACGCGTACCCAGACCAGCATCTAATAGCCTTGAGACTGCTTTAATCACTACATTACTTGCCTCCTGCAGATGGAGATGATCGAGTAACATAGCGGCTGACAAAACCGTGGCGATAGGATTGGCGATATCTTTACCGGCGGCCTGTGGATATGATCCATGAATTGGTTCGAAAACACTGGTCTTTTCTCCAATCGAGGCCGATGGTAAGAGTCCGAGGGAACCAGTAAGTACGCTTGCTTCATCAGAAATGATGTCCCCAAACATATTGCTGGTCAGGATCACATCAAATTGTGAAGGATAGATAATTAATTGCATTGCAGCATTGTCCACAAACATGTAATCCGTTTCGATATCCGGGTATTGTTTGGCAATGACCTGGATTGTTTCTCTCCAAAGTCTGGAAGACTCCAGAACATTGGCCTTATCAACCAGCGTCAGTTTCTTTCGTCGTTTACGAGCCTGTTCATAGGCTAGATGTGCAATTCGTTGAATTTCCTCTGTTCTGTAGTACTCGGTATCCCAGGCCGCTCTCCGGTCTTCCGAACGACCTTTATCACCAAAATATATTCCTCCGATCAACTCCCTGTAAATAACCATATCGACACCCTCCAGATAGGATTCCTTGATAGGAGAGAGATGTTTTAAATTCGGAAAAATCGTCACCGGACGAATATTACAGAATAGGCCAAGTGCTTTTCGCATCGCCAGCAAACCTTGTTCCGGCCGCACTTTCGCAGTCGGATCATTATCATATTTTGGATCACCGATGGCTCCAAAGAGCACGGCATCACTTTGCATACACGAATCAAGGGTCTCCTGGGGTAACGGACTACCAGTCTTATCAATGGCAATTCCTCCTACATCGCTAAAGCAGTAGGTGAAATTATGGCCAAAGCGGTCAGCCACCGCATCGAGAACCTTTAAAGCCTGGGTGATTACTTCAGGCCCGATGCCGTCACCAGGCAAAACTGCAATTTTTGCTTTCATTTAGAGAATTATTGAGAAAGGATGCTACGTTCGCGATAGTTCAAACTGATGAATTTTATCTTTCATGCTCAAAAGATAATCAATATCGTCATATCCATTGATGAGGCATAACTTTTTATAAGGGTCAATCTCAAATTCGGTGATTTCACCGGTTGAAAGGATCCGGACTGTCTGATCGCGAACCGATACTTCTACTTCTACACCGGGATCCTTTTCAATTTCTTGAAACAACCGATCCAGAAATGCTTCCGTGACAGTGATCGGCAATGTGCCATTGTTTAAGGCATTTCCCTTAAAAATATCTGCAAAAAAACTGGAAATAACTACCAGAATGCCATAGTCATGAAGAGCCCAGGCTGCATGTTCCCTACTTGAGCCACAACCAAAATTTTTGCCTGCTACTAAGATGTTGCCTTTATAGAGAGGATTATTTAGTACGAAATCTTTTTTTAGAGTATCATCCGGGTTGTAGCGCCAGTCGCGAAACAGATTTTGGCCAAAATCCTGCTTCGTGGTAGCTTTCAAAAACCTGGCCGGAATAATCTGATCGGTGTCAACATCCTCAATCGGAAGGGGAATACAGGTTGACTTTAATAAATCAATTTTTTCCATAAAAACTTAATTGATATAGTCTCGAATGTCTACAATTTTACCTTCAATAGCTGTGGCCGCTGCCATGAGAGGGCTGGCAAGGATCGTCCTTGCTCCCGGACCCTGCCGGCCTTCAAAATTACGATTGCTGGTCGATACGCAGTATTCACCGGCAGGAACTTTGTCTTCATTCATTCCCAGGCAGGCAGAACATCCCGCTTCCCGAAAATCAAATCCGGCTTCCACCAGGATCTGATCAAGACCTTCAGCCAGAGCTTGTTTACTTACCTGCTGTGATCCGGGCACTACCATCGCATTTACATGAGATGCAACTTTTTTGCCTTTGACAAATCCAGCGACCAGCCTCAGATCTTCAATCCGGGAGTTGGTGCAGCTACCGATAAAGACAAAATTTATAGAGCGGCCAAGGAGTTTTTCTCCCGTGCTCAATCCCATATATTTCAAGGCTTTGTGAAAGGATGCATCACCCTGTTTACCTCCATCAACAGGAATTTGGTCGGTTACTTTGATGCCCATACCCGGATTTGTACCATAGGTGAGCATTGGTTCAATCTCTTCCGCTCTATAATGATATTCTTTATCGAAATGGGCACCCTGATCAGTGAATAAAGTACTCCAATAACTTTTTGCTTTTTCAAATTGCTCTCCTTTGGGAGCAAATTCCCGGCCTTCCACATAATCAAAGGTGGTCTGATCTGGTGCAATCATTCCTCCACGGGCTCCCATTTCAATACTCATATTGCAGATGGTCATCCGACCCTCCATACTTAGATTGCGGATGGTAGAACCTGCGTACTCAATAAAGTATCCGGTGCCCCCGGCTGCAGTAAGTTCAGAGATGATATAAAGTATAATATCTTTAGCAGAAACTCCCTTGCGAAGATCACCATCAACATTGATCCTCATTTTTTTGGGTCTGCTCAATAATAGACATTGAGTAGCCAGAACCTGTTCTACCTGGCTTGTACCAATGCCGAAAGCAATGGCACCAAATGCTCCGTGGGTAGATGTGTGACTATCTCCGCAAACGATCGTCATTCCTGGTTGGGTAATCCCCAGTTCTGGTCCGATGACATGTACGATTCCCTGAAAGGGATGGCCAAGGCCATAGAGGGTAACACCAAATTCATCACAATTCTCCACTAATTTCTCGACCTGCAATCGCGACAAAGATTCTTTGATTGGTAAATGCTGGTCTTTAGTGGGTACATTATGGTCAGCTGTAGCCAATGTTCGTTCTGGTCTTGCGACTGCAATGCTCCGGTCCCGCAATCCCTGAAACGCCTGAGGACTCGTCACCTCATGAATCAGGTGTTTATCAATATAGAGGACTTCCATGCCACCCTCAACGGTGTCAATGACGTGTGCTTCCCATACTTTTTCGAAAAGTGTTTTACCCATTTTAAATTTTAAAAATGATGTGAACTAATTTTTATCAATATAAGCTGCAATGACTTTCTCTTTGGAATCAATCAAACGGTGGAGATCCTGATCAATCACTTCCTTTTGAATATCCGCAATTTCTAAAAATCTGTCATAAATAGCGTCTAACTCCAGCTTGGTGACATGATGCCCCAGTTCCTTCAAACGATATGCCAGAGCAGCCCGTCCTGACCTTGCGGTAAGGATGATCGATGATTTATCCACACCAACCTCCAGTGGATCAATGATTTCGTACGTTTCTCTTTTTTTAATCACACCATCCTGATGGATACCTGATGAGTGAGCAAAAGCATTTGATCCCACAATGGCTTTGTTAGGCTGAACCGGCATGCCCATCTCATCGGAGACAAGCCGGCTCACCTGATTGAGCATTTTCGTATTTATTCCCGTTTCAAAGCCAAGGTAAGGGTGTTGACGCAAAATCATGACACATTCTTCCAGCGAAGTGTTTCCTGCTCTTTCTCCCAAGCCATTAATTGTACATTCGATCTGACGAGCACCGTTGATTACGCCCTCTATTGAATTGGCAGTTGCCAGTCCGAGATCATTATGGCAATGGGTTGAAATGGTCACTTGCTCAACACCTTGAACATGATCAACGAGATATTTAATTTTATCGCCATACTCCCGGGGCAGGCAATAACCAGTAGTGTCCGGAATATTTATGACGGTTGCTCCAGCCCGAATGACCGCTTCACAAATACGAGCGAGAAATTCATTGTCCGTCCGACCGGCATCTTCCGCATAGAATTCAACATCTTCTACATATCGTTTAGCGTATTTCACAGCAGCCACAGCGCGTTCCAGAACAACCTCCCGGGTAGTGTTAAACTTGAATTTTATATGAGAATCCGATGTGCCAATACCCGTATGAATACGAGGTCTTTTTGCTTTGACAATCGCACCTGCAGCGGCATCGATATCTTTTTCAACAGCTCGTGAAAGAGCACATATAGTGACTTCACCTGCAGCAGCACTTATGGCACTAACTGCATCAAAATCTCCCGGACTACTGATAGGAAATCCAGCTTCTATTACATCCACTCCCAGCTCTTCCAGGGTTCTGGCCAGCCTCAATTTCTGATCTTTGTTGAGCTTGCAACCAGGTACCTGCTCACCATCCCGCAGGGTTGTGTCGAAAATCTGGATTCTGGTCTTATCCATTTTGTTTAAGTTTATGACTGTTTCCAATCTGTAAAAATAGGGTGCCTTACGGGCATCTAAATTAAAATATGACTGGTCATTACAAGATAAGACGTATCTTTCTTGAAAATAAACAATTGATAATCAGTAAAATATAAACCGAACAGTTACAATGCCCACTCTTAAAACTGATTACCTTATCGGGTGCCCCAGGACTTTCAATAGGAGCAAAAGCAGCACTACAATTCCCATCTTTGAAACAGATTACCTTGTCTCTTTGTTTTTTATTGTACTTTAAAGATAACTAGCTACGATGCCAACTCCTAAAACAGATTACCTTGTACAACTCATTAATTCGTTGACTAAAGCGGAAAAACGAAGTTTCAGGCTATTCGTGACTAGAAATCAAACTTCAGATGACATACTGTTTCTCCATCTTTTTGACGAAATCAGCAGGACGGGTCGATTTGATGAAAACCAGGTGCTCGAACGAATACCTCTCATTAAAAAAAGACAACTTTCTAATCTCAAGGCCCACCTCTACAAACAATTACTCATTTGCCTGCGCCTATTGAGTCGAACCAGTATCACCGAAATTGACATCAGGGAGAAAATAGATTATGCCCGGGTATTATACGATAAAGGGCTGTATCGTCAGAGTCTTGAGATCCTCAGCCGCACGAAACCCATTGCTCTAAGAAGCAATCATTATGTTTTGGCTCTCAATATATTGGAATTTGAAAAATTTATTGAATCACAGTATATCACCAGAAGTATAGAAAACCGGGCGGAAGAGCTGAAGAAGGAAGCCGTGTCACTCACTAAGAAAATAGAAAGGACTCAGGCTTTCAGTAATCTGGCTTTGCAACTATATGGTCTCTATCTCAAAGTAGGCCATGTGCGCAATCGACATGACTTTCAATATCTCCATGACTTCTTCATATCGAATCTCCCCGAGTACAATTTAGAACAACTTGATTTTCACGAAAAACTATATCTGTTTCAGTCTTATGGCTGGTATTATTACATGAATCAGGACTTCGCCAATTTTTACAGGTATACCAGAAAGTGGTATGACCTTTATGACGAGTACCCGGATATGGTGTTGGAGGAGACGGCCATGTACCTGAAGTCACTTCACAACCTGCTCACCAGCCTTTACATATCGCTGAGTGATGAGCGCTTTGTCAACATGCAGGAAGTTCTGAAAAATGCTCCGGAAAAGGGTCTGATCCGCAACCTTAACCAGGAAGGGCTCTTCAAATTATATTACTATATCCACCTGGTGAACCGCCATTTCCTGGAGGGTAGTTTTACAGAAGGAGTGAAGAAAATGCCTGAACTATCGGCTCTGATCAAGGAAAACCCCTATGATTGGGATAAACACAGGATATTGGTGTTTTATTATAAAATTGCCTGTATGTACTTTGGAAGTGGAGACTGGAGTACATCCATAACCTATCTCAATAAGATCATCAATGCAAAAACACCTGATTTTAGAGGAGATATCTTGTCATTTGCCCGGATTCTCAACCTGATCGCGCACTATGAATTGGGAAATCAGGCTCTCCTTGAGTACCAGGTGAAATCCGTCTTTCGGTATCTAGGCAAAATGAGTGAATTGCAGGATGTTCAAAATGAAATCTTCCGATTCCTCCGAAAGACTCCTAAAATGAGTAAGCAGGATGTCAAAAGACGATTTGAAGAACTTCATGACAAGCTGGTGAGACTATCAGAATCCAATTATGCCAAAAGGGCTTTTCTCTATCTGGACATTATGTCCTGGCTACAAAGTAAGATTGAAGGTAAATCTGTTGAAGAAATAGTGCAGCGGAGTTATAAGAAGAGGATAAGGCAGCTCGTCGGTGAAAAAAGCAACCGCGAAAATTGACTGATCGCGCAGCTATCCTGGGAGGTTGTTGTATATCCATAAGTATTTCTATTGAAAGCCAGCATCGCTGAATACCCGCACAGGTTCGGTTTTGCCTTCTTACCAAAAGGTGCCATGTCGGCTCCCTCAAAACTGATTGGAGCATCCCGTCATTATTTCACTTCTGACTTTTATGACAAACTTCCAAGCCCAATGTAGCTTAATTAAGGAAATACATCAATTGCCGCCCTCATCGAGGCGAGGAATGCATTTTCGTCAATATCATGAACAATTTTATGCATTTTAAAATATTCAATGAGGTTTTCCGTGGCCATGTTGCCTGTCAACTCATCCCGCGCCATAGGACAACCTCCATAGCCCCGGATTGTGCAGTCGAATCGTCGGCATCCGCTTTCATATGCGGCATGAATTTTTTCATACCAGGTACCTGGTGTAGTATGCAGGTGGGCCCCAAACTCAACATCGTGGTAGGGGTGGATTAAATTGGAAAAAAGGTAAGAAATGCTATCTGGATTAGAAACTCCAATAGTGTCGGATAGTGCCAGAATCTTAATATCGAGATCAGCCAATGTATCTACCCATCGTTGCACAATTTCAACATTCCATGGGTCTCCATAAGGATTGCCAAAGCCCATTGAAAGATATACAACCAGTTTCTTTGAGTTCTGAATACATATTTCCTGAATATCCTTCACCCGTTCGAGTGATTCTTCAATGGTAGCATTGGTGTTTCTAATCTGGAAAGTCTGTGAAACTGAAAAAGGGTAGCCCAGATAGGTAATTGCCGTAAACCCCGCTGCCTCGATGGCTCCACGTTGATTTGCAACAATGGCCAATAATTTCGTCTTTGTCGAAGCCAGATCCAGTTTACCAAGGACTTCGGCCGTATCCCGCATTTGAGGGATAGCTTTAGGCGACACAAAACTTCCAAAATCAATGGTATCAAAACCAACTTTTAGCAATGTATTGATATAGCTGGCTTTTCGATCAGTGGGAACAAATCGGGTAAGTCCTTGCATAGCGTCCCTGGGACATTCGACAATCTTAACCACGGCAGATATTGTTATCCAAATATAAATCTCTTATCGACTATGCTGACTTATTTCTGATTTTTTTCCCTAAAGCATCATCAGTCATATCTTGAGACGATCTGGTCGGCATACTGTATTTTTACACCATGACAAAGAAAGATCTGGTAACATTCCTGGCGTTTCTCCTCTTTTTGACTGGGTTTACTTCATTAACCCTAAGTTTAGTGGGTATCCGATGGAAGTTTTTATCCTGGATCAACGAGTACAGTGTACTTGCGGGTTTTCTATCTCAGATAGGGATGATACTCCTGGCTATCATCATGCTTGTCGTTGTAAATACATCGAAAGAGGAAAAAAGTGACTGATCTCCTATCAAATTTAACCGGTCATGTTGCGATTATCAAGGGCCTTTAGCATATCGCTATCCTCTCAGCTTCAGTATTTTACAATACTACTATTGCTAATAAGCTTTAAGTATCTTTTCTACATTAAAGCGCTGTCCCTGATGGATCTGAAGGTTGTAATATCCGAAAGGTATTCCCGAATTAAGATTCAGGTTAAATGAATTCACACCATGATCGAGATCTAGTTGTAAACTGAAGACTTCCTTACCAGTGATATCGGTAATAATCAGGCGTGCTTCACCGATTTCAAACGAATAAATACTGAGGTCAAAATTGGTTTGAATAGGATTAGGGGCCACACTGATCGACAGGTGTCTCTGATCTATTGCAAGCTTATTGCATTTAATTTCTCTCGCAAACACATTCTCCTGCATCGAATGAAGACCGGTATTCCGCTCAATCAGATATGCCATGGTCGTGTGACGGATATCAGATTTTTCCTGGGCGTTCAATTCCGGATCATTCTCAAAATAAAAGCGATCACCATTGCGGAATGCCCGGAATTGGTCTCGTATGATTTGCATCATTGTCTCCCCAAACATAGCACCAGGTAAATGTTCTTCTGCTAACATGCCTACCCAGGGGTCTACATTGTCGACAGATCCATAGAGATCTTGCATTACAATTGCATCAATGGGATCCGCACAAATTTCGTTAAACGATCTGACGCGACCGAGGCCAAGGATTTCTCTGACTGTATTGTAGTCAGGAAGACCTCTCTCGCGACCGAGATTGATATTGATCGCAACAAAATCCAGCCCAAGTCCGGAACCGGGTTCGCCAATATGCATGTTGCGGACATCTGCGATAACTCTGCAGTCCAGTTGTTGCTGTACCTGGGCACTCATACCCTTAACCAATGGATCCAAACCACTGGCCACAACCGCTTCTGGACTAAAGTAACCATTTCGAAATCTAATGTCCCCCTGAGGAAGTGTATTACATTCATCATCCATCCTGAGTAGATTACTGCTTACTAATGTTTGATCAAACCTGAAAGCAGCAGCAGAGAACACGTTACTGACGTTGGCATTGATGATAGGTGCATAACCGGTGTACTCTTCCAGATCAACGCCCATGCTGGGTAACCACTCATTATAGACAATATTTTGGATGATACCACCTACCATTTTTCGGGCCTTCTGATAAAGATCTTCATCTGAAGCACCCGGATTCTGCACCTTTAGATTATCGCAGAGTAAATTATGCTCCCTCACAAATAGGGTATGCATAGCAGTGAGCATGACATTTTCGTTCGCTCGAACATCGCCGGCCACAAAATACCTGCGTTGATCAGCTCCAAAGGTTTTCATTGGTGGTGCATCTGGATCCGTTCGGCCATTTAGTTGACCATCCACGGTATTAAAGGGTAACAACCCACCTTCGGAAACTTTTAATTTTCCATCGACATGAGTTCGTAACCAATCTGCTCTTACCGGATCTGAGCCGTAAACTGCTGAACCGTCTATGAATGCAGAAACTTCATTCGCAAATTGCCTTGGGTTTTCCCGGCTGGTACCACTACCCTCCAACGGAAGTGACCGCATCATGCTGATCATCGCCTGCCCAGTACATCTGGGATCGAAAAACGGATCACAGCTTGGAACCGGGACAAAAGCCGTTTCTGTTTTGCTGTCCTCAACGGAGGTTACATCATTATTGATAAATTGGCCAAAGACCCAGGTGCAATCAGTGAGATTATGATTATCAAATATAGAGCCTCGCTGATCAAAAAGATCGTTGCTGATTCTTCGAGGATTTGGCCTGTCCTGACCATTAGGAGAAGAAATTCCATCGCTATAAGCAAAAGGCATCACCACTCTCATTGGAGATCCAGCGGCACCCCACTCCGGATTTGTCACATTATTTCCGTATCCATCGTAAGTTCGTACTTGACTGAAACTAACAACAGATTGAGAAAAAATGAAAAATGCAAATACGTAAGTTCTTGTGTATCGGT